>JAHDBS010000061.1:0-11834 GCA_020630225.1 Anaerolineales bacterium
GCATCTTTGGCAGCACTAATGCTGGATTACGGCTAGGTTCGTCCAAGGTCACAAGCAGTGAAACTCGATGCCCATGAATACGTTCACCTTGATCTGCAGGCGTATTACTTGCCCAACTTGCGCTTGATGGCAGGGCGGTACGCGTATTGCTCAGTAACTCAAATTCTGCTGTTTCAAATGCGCCTTTTTCTTCGCGAATAATGTCGCCGTCACCATTACGTTCGATGATCGAGTAGTTTCCGCTACCGCTATAAGGCAGTGCATGACGGAACGCGTGATCATAGCCAGCGCCACGAGCAACGATTTCATAATCACCGCGCATGACAGCCACATTGCCTTCAGCAGTTTGGCAAACTTCAAGCTGCATTTCAATGACTACATCGTTATAGTCCCAGTCAGACCAGCCAGTGTTTTTCAAGTCTTCAAATGCAACCGCGCGGCTGTCAGTTTCACACACCAGTGGGCCATAGACAGTGGCAGTCCCATCGTCGGTTGGGTCGGTGTCTTCTGGGAATTTACGACGTTGATCTTTCTGGACAGGATTATCGTCTCCGTCTTTAGCATCGACTGCGACCACATTGACATAAGCCTCACCAGCAATTGCGCTGTTGACACCAGCTTCGTAGGTCAAGACGACTGCGCTTTGCGCTGCAATTGGGTCGGTTAGCGTCCAAACACCGTTTGTAGGGTTGCCAATTGTTACATCATCTAGCTTAGACGTGCCTGGGACATAGAACATGTTGTCAGGTAAGACATCTGTAATTACAACGTCATAGGCTGGGCCGTCGCCAACATTTGAGACCGTCACTGTGTAAGTCACGCGGTCACCACCATTGACTAGGTAAACATTAGCTTGCTTGTCCACAACTAAGGCTGGTGGTGCTGCCGGATCTGGTTCTGGCAACGGTACCAATTCAATACAAGCCATGTCAGAGACTGTGTTCATCCCTGAGGCAAGGAATTCGTTGGTTTCAGACGCTATATTACAGATCAGGTCGTCTTCAGGGCGTGACGTAATTTCTACTTCATAGGCAATGGTGTAGGTGTCATCTGGATTCAGAATGGCATCATAGCGATATCCATCTTCGTCTAGCGGGAATGGCGTATTACCAGCGTCAGCAATGACTTGTCCATTCACCGTGGTTGAATTTTCAATGTAAGTTACATACTCTGGTAATTCGTCTTGCGTTGCCATTGTGCTTTGCGGCATAGCAACAGCAGTCTTATTTTTGATGGTCAATGTGTAAGCGATGGTGTCGCCAATGTCATAACCACCATTGTCGTTGACATCTGTACCTTGCGCAGCGGTCTTGCTGAGCGTTTGGGTTGGTGCATTTGGAATGCCATAGCCAACATCAATGGCTGGCGCACCGGCGCGTGATGTTGCTGGGTCTTGCCCGTAAGCGGCACTGAGTAGTGCGCCTTTGTCGTCACAAGTCCAGACGCGTGTGCCTGTTTGGTCTGCAGGGTTGTCTGCGTCACCATCATTGTCAAGGTCGGTATAGAGCTTGGTTTGCGTCAACGGCGCGACAGTCATTGACTTGTCGTAGTCGTAAGGGGCAGTGCCTAAGCTCCCGCCATCACCTAAGTAATCGATACAAACTGTGATGTCACCAGCTGGCGTGACGTTTGGTGGATATACGGCCGTAAACCAAACCGGGCTGCTGTTTTCTGACAACCTCTTTTTATAGGTTGGATCATCGCCCGGTGCGAACCCGACTGTGAATTGCGGCGTCAGCGATGTTAGCGGTGTTAGGGTGTAACCCCAGTCGTGGGTCAACCCATTGTTATGACTAGCATTGCCGTCAGCATCAATGAGTGCAATTGCATAGAATGTGCTTTCGTCATCCGTGTGGAATTCAGACGCACCTTGCGTTACAACGACATATTCCGCTGCACCTGGCGCTAAGTTGACTGGCGTTTGGGCTGATTGGTTATTTGTCCATTCGACAGTAATCGCGCTGTCATTTGGGTTGTAGAGGTAAATCCAAGTTGGGTCTGGGTCACCAACGCCTTGTGAGCTGACCGGAGTGTAGTATTGGTGGCTCCACATGCCAGTGTGTAGCAAGGTGTACCAGCGCCCTTCGTAATAAGAACAAATATCGCCAGTTAGCAAGTTGACTTGAACTGGATAGGAACTGGTAATTTTGTCGCCTTGTTTGATGTCTTCTAACAAGATGCTTTCACCTTCAACCAAGGTGGCAACTACTTGCCCGTTCTTGCGAATTTCGGTGTCATCAATTGCAGCCATTACGCTTAGCGCTGAATATTGGAAGGCGTCATCCATGCCGTCGATCGTATCGATGCCGACTGGGGAAATATATTCAGTACCCCAAATATTAGTTGGGTACACTTCGAGCGCACCCGCTAGCAAAGTGCCAGACCCGTTCAGCCAGCCCATGCGGTTGACTTGGACTGTGTCCGACGTTTGGATTTTGTCGCCACCATCAAAAATGATGTTGCGTCCGATTTTATTCTTGCGAACTTTGGTGTCTAAGATGAGAACATCGCCAGCAGAGAAGACATCGCTTGGGAAGTCTGGGTGGTAACCATTGTTAGTGTCACCATCCCCCCAAGCTTGGGTTGAATTGGCGGTTGTGTTGTAAATGTCAGCTTCGTAGCCATCTTCCCAGTGATCGTAGTAGACCACAGTGCTGTCAAAACCAATGACAATGGACGTATAGCTATAAATGGGGTTGGATGGTTCGCGGATGGTCCAATAGCTGGGCAGTTCACCGCTATTGTGACAATAAGAATTGCCAGGGACAACGCCGGTAATCGCGGCATGGATTTCATTTTCCGGGGTTGGGAAATAAAACGTATTGACAATTTCGTGCTCTGGTAAGCTCGCGATTGCATTGGCAGCTTGGGCTAATTGTTGACCACTGCCACTTAACGCAAAAAGCACGCCAAAAGCGGCGAGCGCGACTACCTTCTTTGAAAAACCGTCTAGAAACGAAAAATACGAATTCAATGACATAACTACCTACAGATATGAAGTTGTGTTTACCTACACCTAATTTGGTTTGGCGTCATCGGTTGTAACCTTGCGCCTGTTACGTCTACAAACCGATACTTCTCTAACGCAACATAAACCATATATACCTTATCGCACCATTAAGCTAAAACTATTGAGGATAGATTGAGGTTATAGACCTAAAGCTTAAGATGAGTGATAAACTTTTTTATAACCTACTCTAACCTTAGATTTACCTCTAGTTGGCGATATAGCGGATCAACTTGATTTAAGAGGTGCTAAGAGACAATAGATAGGTCTCCATTGCTATTGCGTTGCATAAGACGTGGTTAGATATAGTAAATTTATTTTCAGCGGCATTAGAATCAAAAAGGACGCTCTCATTAAGAGCGTCCTTTTTGATGTAGGGTGGGTTAGTTATGAAATCTGCGGTAGGCAGTCATCATTGTGCAAATTGCCGTTTTTGCCATGCGGTGAGGCCAATCAGCAGCGCGCTGAGAACCACAATCGCTGGCCAGGCTGGCAGTGGATTGTCCGCAGACAGTTCACCTGTCGTCGGAATTTGATTTGGAATGATTTGCAACGCGACTGAATTCGAGTCGATGCTCGAGGTGCCAGATGCAATCACCTGCGCCACATTTGTAATGACATCAGGAGCTTGTGCGGCCGTGTTGATGCGCGCCACAATTGTGATGGTCACAGTTTGGTTTGCGGTCATGTTACCGACAGCAATAGAGACTGTACGTGAGGCTGGATCATAGCTAGCGCCACCTTGTTGGCTGCTGGATGATACGTAGTCCAAACGACTGTCTAAGGTATCCGTCACGGTCACACCGCTAAGCGTTGTGGTATTTGGATTGGTCACAACCAAGGTGTAAGTCACTTGGTCACCGACTGTACCAATGGTGCGGCTTTCAGACTTCACCAACGTTGGTGGCTGTAGGTTAGCCGCTTGCGCTGCAGGTGGCTGCGGCGTAGGCGTTGGAGTCGGTGGTGCGGTCCGGCGGGTGATTTCAGTTTCAATTGCTGAAAGTACAGACCCCGTTGCTAAACCAGCATCGATCGTTGGATCAAATTCGCCAGCGCTCAGTGACACAAGTGGTGTGCGCCCAGTAATGCGGTCAGCATTGCTGTCATTGGTGGCGTCTAGCCCTTCTTCAAAGAAGGTGAAGCCAAACCCTGTCGGCTTGATGAATTCCACAATGTAGTCGCCCGGCAACAGATCACGGAACTCGTAGTAACCAGTGTTGTCAGTTGTGGTGGTGCCAATGACATTGCCATTTGGATCTAACAAGTTGACCGTGACGTTTTCAACGCCAGATTCATTGTCATCTTGTAAGCCATCACCATCAACGTCTAACCAGACATAGTCACCCAGACCAGCAGGTTGGTAAATCCCCATGTCCCAAGTTGGGTCATGCTCACCTGGATCAAGCGTGGTGAGTGGGGTGCGACCGGTGGTGCGGTCTGCATCGCTATCTAGGGCGTTGTCAGACCCTGTGTCTTGCAAGGTGACAGTGTAGTTTTCTGGCAAGGTGGTCAGGTCAAATTGAACATAGTATGGCCCTGGAACCAAGCCTTTGAACTCATAGAAGCCGTCAGCATTGGTTGTGGTGGTGCCCACTAATGTATCGTTTTCGTCATACAAGCGGACAGTGACATTTTCAACACCAGGTTCGCCAACGTCTTGGAGTCCGTTGTAATTGTTGTCGTACCAGACGACATCACCAATTGAGGCAACCGGCGTGATAACTTCACGGTCGTGATCGTCTTCATCTTCGGTGCGTTCGTCATAATCTGGATCATCATGATCAATGTCATCATGTTCCACGTTAGGATCATTTGTTGGGTCCTTGTCTGGATCACTGTCGACATCGTCACCGCTGTCTTCACTAATTTCTGCCACGTTGACTAAGTCTAAGGTGAGGTCCTTGACCCGTAATTGCACGTCAATTGTTGCAGTTGACCTTGGGGTCAATGAAGCCCCATAGACACAGTCAACCGCGTCTGTACCTGCGGTACAGGTGAAGTCAGTGCCTGTGGCTGAGACAAATTCCATCCCACTTGGGATGCTTTCGGTGACAGTAAATGTGCCGCTGTCCAAGGTGCCTTGATTGGTAATGGTCAGGACGTAGTCAACAACGTCGTCAACGTCCACATATTCAGCTTGACCGTCTGCTAGCGTTTTGATGAGCGCCAAGTCATAGGTTTGACCAACGGTCACAACCTCAGGGTCGTGATCGTCTTCGTCTTCGCCTTCTTTGCCGTCTTCTTCGATCTCATCATTGTCAGGGTCACCATCATTGTCAGGATCATCGTCTGGATCGCTGTCATTGTCGGTTGGTGGATCGTTATCTGGGTCTTCGTCACCATCTGCGTCGCTAATTTCAGCGACGTTTTCAATGCTAGTGCCTTGGAAGTCATCATCAATTCGCATGGTGACTTCGAATGTAACGCTGTCACCAGCGGCAATGGTGTCGATGTCAAACAGGCGGCTAGCGTTTGCGCCAACACCAGCTTCAGTGACGACCACATCATTGTCATTGGCGCTCTTCGTTACGTCTGCCACATTAGCGCTGACGTAAGCCATATCAGTTGGGGTGTATTCCACAACTTCAACGTCATAGGCTGCGATGTTGCCCTGATTGAAGACCGTGATGGCAAACACAACTTCATCTCCTGGCTCTACGACGCTCGTGGTAACCAGCGTTTTGCGTAGCGCAAGGTCAAAGCCAATGCTAAATGATGCTGGATCATGATCATCCTCATCGTCAGTGTTAGTGTCTGTGTTGGCAACATCCGCTAAGTCGGTGTAGTCACGCGTTTCGTCAGAGTCGTTGCTGGTGTCTGGATCGTTATCGCTATCATTCGCCATGTTGGTATCTGGCGTGCTGTCCAGTTCAATCCCGCTATCCGACGTGATTTCAGCTTCATTGCGGAAGGTTTCAATTGAAACATCTTCCAGTGTTGCTTGAATGGTCAGCGTTACGGTTTCGCCAGCTTCCAGACTGTGTGTGGTTCCCAGTGTCCAGGTCACCGTTCCCGGTGCGCTGGCATCGGTTGTTGCAGCGCTTTCATCTACGCTGATGTCAACATCGGTGTCTGCGTCGGTGCCTGTGGTTGCTGAACCAGCCACGTAGACCAGCCCAGTTGGGAAGACATCAATCACAGTAAATTCACCAGAGGGCACAACGCCTTGGTTCATCACGCGGATTTGGTACTCAACAATGCCGCCAGCTTCTACTGGAACTTGTGTGATTGTTTTCACCAGTGCCAAGTCATAAGGCAGGGTCAAGACAGCTGGATCGTGATCGTCTTCGTCATCGTCGTTGCTGTCAGTGTCTACAACGTTCGTGAGTGAGTCGTAGTCGCGGGTTTCGTCACCATCGTTGGTGGTGTCGGAGTCATTGTCACTATCGTTGCTAGTGTCTGTGTCAGGGAAGCTGTCTTCATCAATCCCGCTGTCCGCACTAATTTCAGCTTCATTGCGATAAATCTGATGTGACAGATCCTTGATTTGCAGTTCGTAGGTCAAGACGACTTCTTCATCTGCCAACAGTGAGTGGGCAGCGCCTAATGTCCAGGTAATGGTGCCTGGCGCAGTTGGATCAGTCGTTGCTGCGCTTTCATCAATGGCAATGTCAACATCCGTATCTGCATCAGTACCAACAGATGCAGACCCTGCCACATAGATCATCCCGACTGGGAGCGTATCGGTCACAGAGAAGACGCTTGAGGCGAGGTCACCTTGGTTACGAATAACAATTGAATATTCGACGGTGTCATCGACTGCCGTTGGAGCGTCGCCAGTAATGACTTTGACCAACGCTAAGTCATAGTCACCCAACACGACTTGTTCAGGATCATGGTCATCCTCGTCGTCTGAGTTGGTGTCCGTGTTAACGATGTCAGCCGGATTGGTGTAATCGCGGGTTTCGTCACCGTCGTTAGTGGTGTCTGTGTCATTATCGTTGTCGTTGTCCAGCGTTGTGTCAGGATAACTGTCAACGTCAGCACCGCTGTCGGTTGCAATTTCTGCTTCGTTCCGCATGACTTGGTAGTCATAGCTTTCCAACGTTGCCTGATAGGTCAACGTTAGCGTTTCCCCAGCCATTAGGCTATGGGTCGCGCCAAGTGACCAAGTCAAGCTGCCCGGCGCAGTGACATCTGTGGTTGCTGCGCTTTCATCAATATTGATGTCCACGTCAGTGTCAGCGTCTGTGCTGGCTGTTGCGCTGCCAGAAACATAGACCAAACCAGCGGGCAGGGCGTCGTAGACGCTGAAGGCGCTAGAGCCAAGGTCACCTTGGTTTTGGACTGTGATTTCAAAGGTTAGAGCATCACCCAACGCGGTTGGTGCTGCGCTTGTCATGACCTTTACTAGTGCTAAGTCGTACTCACCCAGCAACAAGACTGCTGGATCGTGATCGTCTTCATCGTCTGCATTGGTGTCCGTGTTGCTAATCTCAGTTGGGTCAACATAATCGCGGGTTTCGTCACCATCGTTACTGTTGTCGGCGTCGTTGTCACTGTCATTTGCCATGTCAGTGTCTGGGGTGCTGTCAACGTCATGACCGGCATCGCTTGAAATTTCCGCTTCGTTGCGCATGACAAAGTAGTCATAGCTTTCCAAGGTTGCTTGGTATGACAAGGTGAGCGATTCACCCGCTAACAATTGGTGTGTTGCACCTAAAGTCCAAGTGATGGAGCCTGGTGCGGCAACATTTGTTGTTGCGCCACTTTCATTGATGGCAATGTCAACATCTGTTCCTGCGTCTGTACCGACGCTAGCGCTGCCAGTGACATAGACTAAGCCGGGTGGCAAGGCATCAAACACGGTGAAGGTGCCAGAGGCAAGGTCACCTTGGTTTTGGACGGTAATTTCAAAGGTGACTGCTTCGCCTAAGTCGACGGGCGTTGCGCCCGTAATGACCTTGACCAAGGCTAAGTCATAGTCGCCAATTGTAAATTGCGCTGGATCGTGGTCATCTTCATCATCGGCATTGGTGTCTGTCGTTCCAATTGTTGATGGATCAGTGTAGTCACGAGTTTCGTCACCATCGTTGCCATTGTCAGCATCGTTGTCGCTGTCATTGGCCATGTCGGTGTCTGGGTAGCTATCAACATCGTTACCACTATCGCTGCTGATTTCAGCTTCGTTACGATAGGTTTGGTAGTGATAGTCTTCCAACGTCGCTTGATATGTCAACGTGAGCGTTTCGCTTGGGGCTAGCTCGTGCGTTGCGCCAAGCGTCCATTCAATTGCGCCAGGTGTTGCAGGATTGGTCGTTGCGCTCGCTTCGTTGATAGCAATATCAACGTTTGTTGTTGCATCGGTACCGACGGTTGCACTACTTGCAACATAGACCAAGCCGGCTGGCAGTGCGTCATAGACTGTAAATTGACCTGAGCCTAATTGCCCTTGATTTTGAACCGTAATTTGGAAGGTGACGGTTTCACCAATTGCAGTTGGAACTGCGCCAGTAATGACTTTGACCAAGGCCAAGTCATAGGTGCCGAGCACAAACTCAGCTGGATCGTGGTCATCTTCATCGTCTGCATTGACGTCGGTGTTAGCGACATCGGCTAAGTCGGTGTAGTCGCGCGTTTCGTCGCCATCATTGCCAGTGTCTGTATCGTTATCGTTGTCATTCGCGAGATCGGTATCTGGGAAGCTGTCAATATCGTCGCCGCTGTCGCTAGCAATTTCTGCTTCGTTGCGAAGCGGGCTGTATTCATAAGATTGCAACGTGGCGCGAATTTCCAGCGTCAATGATTCGCCAGACTCTAAGCTGTGCGTTGAACCCAAGGTCCAAGTAACGCTGCCCGGTGCAGTTGGGTCGGTTGTTGCTGATGCTTCATCAACAGTAATGTCAACGTCAGTGCCAGCATCGGTGCCGACTGTTGCGCTGCTGGCAACATAAACTAGGCCTTGTGGCAGTGCATCGTAAACCGTGAATTCACCTGAAGCGTCGTCGCCTTGGTTCATCACAGCAATGTTGTAGACCACTTCGTCACCCAACTGGGTTGGGACGGCGCTGGTCATGGTTTTGACAAGTGCCAAGTCATAGCTTGGATTGGTAAACCCGGCATCCAGCGTGTGGTTGCTAGCACCAGCAATGCTGGTGGTGTAATCGATTTTTGGTAAGGTCAGACCAGCAACATCAACAGTGCCTTGCATGTCGCTATCGTTGAGATCGGTTGAGCTAGCTGAGTCTGAGAGCGTTGGCTCTAGATCTGCAACAGCAACACCTGGTGGCAAGGTTGCGGTTGTGGTGCTGACATCAAATGCCACGGTGTAACTTTGGTTTCGGCTGACGTCAAAGTAATAGTGACCGTTTGCATCGGTAGTGGTTGAAATAGATGCCCCGCTTGGCAAAATTAGATAGACAGTTGTGCCTGGCAATGGGATTTCGTCTGGGTCTTGGACGCCGTCTTTGTCTGCGTCATACCAAACGTAGTCACCAATTTGGACTGGCATTTGTGGACACATAATATCCACATCCCCTAGACCACCAGACTTACCTTGCGTCCCGCCTTGTACAACAGGTGAGTTACTGCCTGCACTTGCATAGAGCATATAGCCAGGATCGCGTGCAATACCAGTTTGGGTATTGAACCAGTTGATCCCACCAGCTGAGTGATACAAGTTGTTGTAGGGGTCCATCCCCGCAACAACAGCTTCGTTAGAGCCTGGAAGAACGGCCACACCTGCATTTACAACTTCAGGATGGCTGGTGCTCCAATTGTCTTGGCCGAAGAATTCTGCACCACCTGGGCCAGGGCCGCCGGTAGCGGTTGAGGTAAGGGCGCCACAAGTCCCGTTAGATTCAAGCTGCCAAGCGCCGCCACCATCAGGACAGGCCATGAGCAAGTCACCACCAGAGTTCCCACGGTAGCCACCAACAGTGTCATTGATGTCTGGCGCAAGGTTACGCCACCCAATTTGGTGTGAGAAGCGGTCCATGAAAGACATCAGCATGTTGCCATCATCGGTGAAATCAATGTCAGCAAGAACTGGCGTTGCCCAACAAAACTGCGTATTTACTGCTGCAGTAGGGGGGAGATCGTCACGCCAAGGGTGCCAGTTACTTGAGGTGTCACAGCCACCCGGCCAAGCACTGTCTTTCGTGTAGTCCAATCCATAGCGAATGGCCACAGTTGGGGTCACGGTTGGAGCGGCGGGAATGGTTGCTGCGCCAAGGTCAGTGGTGAGGTCATATTCATAAACAATGGCCTCCAACACTGGGTTTGGCGTGTTGCTGTCCATATTTGCTACATCTGTTGAACCGTCACAGACGAGACCAACTTGCATTGTGCCGTTGAGGTAATTGACAGCCCAAGGACGATGCTCACCATTTGTACAAGCTGGGGTTGGAGCTGGAATGTCGTAAGTCATCACTAGGCTGCCATCGGCAGTGTCAATGACTAGGACGTCTTTATTTTGTAGATCTGTTACGAGGAGGAATTCGCGATCAATCCAACCGTCTGCAGTTACGTCAAGCGCTTCATCATCAACGACATCAATGTCGCCGAGGCCAAGTAGCGCTACCTGCGCCCAAGCATCAACGTCATGTGATTCAGCATCTGTTGAGGACAAACCACGATCGGTATTACTGCCGACAGCAACTTGCCCGACATCAACGCCGAGGTCATCTTGAACTTCTACAAAGCCGCTGGTCACAGGAATGCCTGTGCTGAAGTCCACCACGTAAATCCCGTCTAGCCCAAGTGGCCCAAGACCAACGTGACGCTTCAAGAACGCGGAGGTATAGACTTTTTCTGTTTGCTGACTCCATGCCAAGCCCCAGACAGAGCCTACTTCGGCATTGGTTGAAATGTGTTCTGGTTCTACATAGGTCATTGCCGTGCCTGGGAATGCTGCCCCAGAAGCGGTGTATGGAAACGCGACAATTGCGTCCATTGGACCTGCAACACTGCCCTCTGGCAACGGATCACCATCCACAAAACAGGTTGTCATGGCGGTTGCATTGTTTGCATCACAAACATATGTAGATGGATCTACAGCAGCGACGTTAAATGCAACATCTCCGGCGCTCAAATCTACAATTTGAACGGTTGCACTTGCGTCGTCAGCGGCATCCATGTCTACTGGTGTGTTAGCGTCGGCATCATCATCAGTCAAGTTGACTGGGCCGACTTGTGTGCCAGCAGGGTAGGTTGTTGTGTCTACCTCTACCCGCAACTGGTCGCCAGTACATGCTGCTGTGTCTGCTGGTGCAAAGGTTGCGACACCAGAACCGTCTGTAACTGCGGTTGCACATGCGGTGCTGGTTGGGTCGTCGGCATCAAAGACGTTGACAGTAATACCAGCTAGTAAGGTGTCTGTCCCGTCTAGTTTGGTATCAACATCAATGTCTTGGAAGACCGTCACTGTTAGCGTATTTGTTGCTGCCATTACGGAATGAACAGAAACAGATGAGCTGATTGCAAACACTCCCACGAGTGCAAGCAGCATTAAGCGCATAGTTGTGCGGTTAAGTTTGAGTGCGTTGTTAGCCTGTTGTTTCATACGATAGCCTTCTATAGGTAAATACAGATGTACAGTATTCTGCTCTTCTTATCGTATGGTTTCTAACTGTTTATAAACTTTTGGTTTGCTTGGGATGTCTGCTGGAAAATATAGATTTCGTGAACTGCCTATAGTATTGAGCGGCTGGGTATGCGCAATATACCAATTGCTTTAGCTGGCTTAACCTTTGCTGTAGGAATCAAAAGCGGCGCTTTCTCATGAAAGCGCCGCTTTTCTTTACAAGACCTTAGTTATGCTAAAGACTTAGCCGTTGTTTTTGCGGATTGCGACCAAGCCCATGCGGGTGAATGCTACAGCAACAAC
>JAHDBS010000061.1:11844-13753 GCA_020630225.1 Anaerolineales bacterium
ATACCAATTGCTTTTGCTGCCTAAACCTTTGGGAATCAAAAGCGGCGCGCTCTCAGCGCCGCTTCTCTTTACAGTGTCTTAGTTATGCTAAAGACTTAGCCGTTGTTTTTGCGGATTGCAACCAAGCCCATGCGGGTGACTGCTACAGCAACAACTGCGAGTACCATTAGCCCTGCCAACATGGCTTTGCTAGCAGCGTTGTTGATGTCATCGTCACCAGTGTTTGGCAATTCGCCTGGGATCACTGTGGTGCGAACTTCTTCGCTGCTGTCGCCACCGCCGTTGCTGGCAACCGTACCGATGTTACGAATGATTGCGCCAATTTCGGTGCTAGCATCAATCGTTACTTCGATTGTGATGGTAGCAGTTTGGCCTGGAGCCAAGAAGCCTACGCTTGCGCTCAGTGTGTTGCTATCAGCGTTATAGGTGGTGTCACCAATGGTGCTGTCTGAGTCGACATAGTTGACTTCAGTCGGCAGGACGTCGGTTACAACAACTGCTTGCAAGGTGTCGTCTTCGTCTACGTTGGTAACAACCAATTCGTAGGTGATGGTTTCGCCGCGATTTGCAACGTTAGCGTCTACACGTTCACCGTCTTCGACAATCTTCTTGACGATGGTTGGTGGCAAGATTTCAACACCAAGTGGTGCAACGTAGATGCCTGCGTCAACGTCAGTGATGTCTTCACCAGCTGCGAGGGCGATCATCCCAGTCTTACCTGAGTCTACATTTGCATCGCTGTCCAGAGCATCGTTAGCACCTTCGTCTTGCGGGCTGAATTGCTCTTGTGTTGGATTGTTGCGAACGAAGTGGACCATGTAGTTACCTGGTTCTAGATCTGCGAACTTATATTCACCGTCAGCATCTGTCACCATTGTGTCGAGTACGTTGCCGTCTGCGTCTTGTAATTCAACTGTGTAGTTTGCCAAGCCTGGTTCAAAGTCTTCTTGGATACCGTTGTTGTTGACATCTGAGAATACTTTGTCACCGATGGAGCCAAGTTCGATTGGTTGCTTGGTCCCTTCAGGCGTTGGTGTTGGATTTGTGACTGGCAATAAGCCTGCGTCTACGCTGTTGTCATCTTGACCGTCAGTGATATCAATTGCACCCGTGATGCCGTTAGCTGGGTTTGGATCGCTATCTGCTTCGTCGTTGTCACCTTCATCAACTGGTGAGAAGTCGCGACCTGGTGCGACGAATTGTACGTAGTAGGTTTCGTCTACTGCCAAGTCACAGAACTTGTAATCGCCGTCTGGGCCAGTCGTGATTGTTGCAACCTTGGTGTCAGGACCAGCTGCGGTGCCTGTCCACAAGTTGACTTCAATGCCAGCAATACCTTCTTCGCCTTCATCTTGAATGCCATTACCGTTGGTGTCTTCGAAGACATAGTCCCCGATGCAAGCCTTAGGAGCTTGTGTTGGCACTGGCGTTGCGGTCACTTCTGGCGTAGCCGTTGGTTCAGGTGTGCCTTCTGGCGTTGGTGTCGGATCTACCACTGCAACCAAACCAGCGTCAATTTGCGTTTGATCTTTGCCTTGTGGCAACAAGCTGGTCAACTGGGTTGTGTAGCTCATGCCGTTCATGGCTGGGTCAGCATCACTGTCGATTTCGCTTTCAGTGTCGATCAGTTGCGTGTCGTCAGCGTTTAGGGTTGTGAATTCGTACCCTTCAGGTGCAACGAACATCACCTTGTAGGTTTCTTCGACAGCCAAGTTTTCAAACAAGTAGAACCCTGGATTGCCGTTTTCGTCGTTAGACGTGATTGCTTCTGCGAGAACATTGCCGTCTGCGTCTTGCAATTTTACGGTGACACCGTTCTTACCAGCGGTTGCTGGTTCGTCTTGCAAGCCATTACCGTTTTCATCTACCCAGACGTAGTTGCCTAGGCTGCCAACTTCTTCAGGTTGTG
>JAHDBS010000061.1:13853-16462 GCA_020630225.1 Anaerolineales bacterium
TTGCTGGTTCGTCTTGCAAACCATTGCCGTTTTCATCTACCCAGACGTAGTTGCCGAGGCTACCAAGCTCAGCAGCTTGTGGGGTAGCGGTTGGGACGACTGTTGGTTCAGTTGTTGGCGTTGCTTCTGGTGTATTGGTAGGCGCAACGGTTGGTTCTGGCGTGTTGGTTGGTGCAACCGTTGGCTCAGCTGTCGGTGTTGGTGATGGCGTTGCCGCGATCACAGTCGCTGGAATGTAGAAGCCAGCGTCAACATCATTGTTTGTTTCACCAGCAGTCAACATGACAGGTGTTGTTTCGCCGGTGGTTGTGTCAGCGTCGCTGTCAGCAGCTTCATTTCCACCAGCGTCTTGTGGGCTAGCGGTGTAACCTGCTGGAGCTACGAACTTGACAGTGTACTTGCCTGGAACTAAGTTGTCGAAGCTGTAAACGCCGTCTGTATTGGTCGTTGTGGTGTCAGCCAATTGACCGTTTTCGTTGTAAAGCTCAACGGTTACGTTTGCAATACCTGGTTCGCCATCATCTTGGATACCGTCTTTGTTGATGTCTTCCCAAACTTTGTCACCCAACGCTGCTGGTGCAGGGGTTGGTGTGTTAGTTGGTTCAGGCGTATTAGTTGGTGTATTTGTTGGAACCGCAGTGTTTGTTGCTGTTGGTTCTGGTGTGTTAGTTGGAACAGGCGTATTGGTTGGCGTGTTCGTAGGAACTGGTGTGTTTGTTGGCACCGGCGTATTTGTCGGTGTGTTTGTTGGAACAGGCGTGTTAGTTGGCGTTGCTGTTGGGCAAACAATTTCGACCTTGTAGTCTTCAACTTCACCAGTGCCGCCATTGGCGTTTACTGCGCCAATTGGGCTGGTGTTTTCATCGCTTTCAATGCGGAAGCGAGCAAATGAAGTGCCACAGACTGCATCAGCTGGGACATCGATGGTAACTTTGAATTCTTGCAAGTCGGTGTCTTTTTCAACAACCAAGTCATCAATGATCAATTCAGCATCGTCATCGAACTTGCCATTGCCATTCCAGTCGATCCAGGCGTTGATGAAGTCATCGCGGTGCACGGTTTGCAGCGCTGTGATTTCAATCATTTTGCTGTCGCCAGGAACTAATTCGTTGCCGCCAACAAAGGTTACGCCATCCTCATCATCGCTGTCTGCATCATCATCGCCGTCTGCCATGTTGCTGAAAGCTTGTTCTTCTTCAGCATCAATGCTTTCGCCAAGGCTAATTCCGTCTTGGATTTCAGCAAATGCTTCGCCGTAGCTTTCTGGGGCGTCACCGAAGTCGGTGTTAGGGCCGCTTGCTTCAAACTCAATACAGACAGATGAAGGAACAACTGAATTTGCTGAGCGATCGGTTGTGCCGTATTGAGTGTCACCGTAATGAACTAGCAAGATCTTGTCTGCGCCGTTTGGCAGTTCAGCGGAACCTAATGCGCCGCGCCAGTGGTCTGCAACTAAACCGGTTTCGATGCCGTCACCAGTCCAGTCTGATTCCCATTGCACGTTGCCGTTCTTCAAGAAAACAACTTTCCACTTTTCGTTTGGTTGGTTGCCAGTGTTAGGTCGATTGCGGTAGCCGTCCCATGAAACAGCATCTGTTACGTCAACAGTTAATGCATTATTGAATTCACCTGGCAAGGTGACAGGCAACATGTATTGGGTGGTGCGACCACCAACGAAGCGAACGTCCACATTTGGAATGCCACTGGTGCTTAGGTCGGTGACATCAATTTCTTGCTTCCACAAGATTGCACCTTGTGGGCAGCTAGGCATAGGTGGTGGTGTGATCTCAGGAGTTGTGGTTGGTTCACAACCAGCAGGGCGCGTCCAGCGGATTGAGCGTTCGTCACCATTACCGTTGTAGTCTGTGCCATTGCCCCATGGCCCAACTGGATCAAAGTAGAGGGTACCGCCAGAGACGTCTGCATCAAACATTACCCAGTTTTTGAACTGGCGATTGTTATTGTTTGTGAATGCGCCACTTGGCAAGTTACCGCGTTCGCCTTCGTTTGTGACATAGCGAACAGTGATGTTGTCGTGCAACCCTTGGCTGCCACTCCAGCTCCAAGTGTATGCTTTGTAGTCAACTGAGTAAGTCCCGTCACCTTTACAGTGCGTACCTACTGTCAGTTCTGGGTGATGTGCAGATGCGACATTCACCGTGAATGTGCTGAACATCATTGCTACCAAGAGCGCAATGAAAATGTTCGTGCGAGAAATAGTTTTATAAAAAGTTGTTACCGTTTTCATCTCGTTACCTTTACTAAGAAAATAAATTCCAAATTCAACATCTATATCTAATCAAAACGGCAAAATCGAGTCGATAACAGTTCGGTGCACGTTTGGTTGGGAGACCGTTTGAAACACCCTGAAAGAGCGATTTGGCTGCCAAATCGCTCTTTCTAAAGTTAATCTCTACTGTTTTGGTTGTTGAAGTTGTTGGAATTTACTGTGTAGTAAAGGATTTTCGAGATTAGCCTAGCAATAAGTTGTTGGTGGCAGATCGGAAAAATACCCACTATCCAATCTGCCACCAGCAGGTCTTACAGTTCTTTGCGGCGGGTTGCGAGCCCCATGCGGAGGATTGCAACGCCGGTTACAACGAGGACCA
>JAHDBS010000534.1 GCA_020630225.1 Anaerolineales bacterium
CAGCCCCAATTCACGCAACTGTTGCGCCATGGTTGCGACATTGTCAAAACGTTGCTCTGGTTCCTTCGCCAGCGCCATCTCAAAGAATGCCTGCAATCCGGGCGGATCATCATCCAAATAATCCGCAATTGCTGGCACTGGTGCCATTAGGTGTTGATGCATCAGTCGTGGCCAAGTTTCGGCTTTGAACGGCACTCGCCCAGCTAACATTTGGAAGATGATGATGCCCAAGGCATAAATATCGCTGCGCCCATCAATGTCTTCGGCACTGAACTGTTCTGGGCTCATGTACTCTGGCGTGCCAATCGTCATGCCGCTGCGGGTCAACGCCATTGAGCTTTGTAATACCTTCGCAATGCCAAAGTCTGCAATGGCCGCGCGGTCCAGATGATCAAAGAGAATATTGCCCGGTTTAAGATCACGATGCACAATGCCCATTGAGTGTGCCAGATCCAGCGCGGGTGCCAGACGAGACACGATTGTTTTTGTAGCAGGAAGTGACAATGGCCCATGCGCGAGTTTGTCGGCCAAGCTGCCGCCGGACATATATTGCAGCACTAAATATGGCTGACCTTCCCATTCACCAAAGTCGTGCGCTGTGACAATCGCATCATCGACAATGCTAGCCATGGTGGCCGCTTCATTCTCAAAGCGCGCGCGAAAAGCAGGGTCATGCATGAGGGTTGGCGGCAACACTTTAACCGCCACTTGGCGTTTCATGCGCGGATCATTAGCAAGATAGACCGCGCCCATGCCGCCTCTGCCAAGCTCACGGACAATTTCATAGCGAGAGATTTTTTCAGTCATAGCATGTCTTAGGGGGTCGTCGCAGCCAGCATATCCTTTACAGCCTGTAGGGCCTCATCACAATCGCTATATCCAAACGTACCATCTGCAATGGCCGGATCTACCAAGTCGCAAGCTGCGTCTGGTTCACCCTGATAAATATTGGTTGCGATGTAGTTGTGAAGCATCATTGACGTCAATCCGCCTGAGGCTAGCTCTGAACGCCATCGTTCTTCATCTGCAGCTAGCACGGCAGGGTATTCGTCAGTGACATCTATGAAAGCGCCGTTGGTAAACCGAATAACTTGACTAATCGCTAAGTCAGAAATTGCGCCTTCAATGCCGACAGCAAAGCCAAATTCCGCATTCCGTGTCAAAAAGTCTGCCGCCGATTGCGCATCATCTGTAATCAAGCGTGGCCCCTGCCCCCAACGTCTATCAGGTCCTTGAACAGCCTGATAGTCTCTATCTGAAGCAAAGTCGATGGCATACAAAATGTCACAACAATTAGCACCAGGTGTAGTGTCCGTAAACACCAACTCTGGGTAAGGATCATCATCCAAGTTATCTAACACCTGAAGTTGATATGCCAATGACCCCAAACTATCTGTCAGAAAGGCGAACATGTTCTCATCAATCAGTACTGCACCATCTTTTCGCAACACGAGATTAGCGTTTACAAATTCAATATCTTCGGGCTGTGCTGCCACAATCAGATCTGCTGTGTAAGCTGACCATTGCAAACGCTGACTACCAGCTGCCCCCAATGATTCAACTGGTGGGAGCGTGGGAGCTAAGGTGGGAACTTGCGTTGCTGTCGGCACAGGCGGGACAGCTGTGTTAGTGACAAGTGGTTGTGCTGTTTCAGTTGCTGCTGGTGTTTGCAACAGCGAATATGCATTGCAAGCCATCAGAAAGAAAGATGCAAAGCAAAGATGCACTATGGGTCGATATTGAGAATGCCAATTCATAAGTTGATGTGTGGTTACACGGAGGAACGCTGTTAACAGCTTATCTCAGGGTACCTGCATCTCCCATGCGTTGCAATTGGAACTTGGTCAGGTGTCAGTTCTAGTTAGGTTTGTTGAAAAACTGAACAAAACTTGGGCGGTTAGATACTCGAATTTCGGTACACTTAGCGCAGATTTTGAACATCAGGAAAGTAGAGTGTAGAGAGAATAGAAGTAGAGCAAGAGAACGCGCTGCGCGCTAAAGACAGGGACAGTGCGCAACCTTCATGAAAACACGCTCCTCTTCCTCTCGGCTCTGTCTCTGTCTTTCACCCGCAGGGGGAATTATGAACTCAGTAATTACCGGAAATCATCGACAAAAAATTGGGCCAATGCAGACGCCATCAAAGGAAGCTGTTGAATATGCAAACCGCTTACAGCTTTCAAATTTGCATGACCTTGGCCCCGGCGAGCTAGCCATTGGTGAATGGAAAGCGGCGGGCCTTGAAATGCCAGACCTCTCCGTCATTCGGCGCTATCGCATCCAGCGTGTGCGTGAAGAGCTCAAGAAATTTGACTACGCTGGCATTGTCTTGTTCGACCCACTCAATGTGCGCTATGCAACGGACAGCACCAACATGCAATTGTGGATCACCCACAACGCAGCCCGCTACTGTTTTGTGCCTGCTGAAGGCCCAGTGGTGATGTTTGACTACAGCGCCACCCAATTCCTCAGTGACCATAGCGAAGTGGTGGATGAGGTGCGTCCCGCAACCAGTTGGTTCTACTTCTCAGCTGGGCAACGCTATCAAGAACAAGCCATCAAATGGGCGGCTGAAATCAATGATTTAGTGCAGAAATATGGCGGCGGCAACACG
>JAHDBS010000062.1:0-1545 GCA_020630225.1 Anaerolineales bacterium
GAAGACTTCGCAAAGCATTCTCGGTTGCTACGCCATTACCTAGATAAGGTAAACGTTATCACTCCACCAGTAGAAATGGATGAGCCATCCATTGATGAGATTTCTGCTTGGCGCACAAAACATGTGCCTGAGGGTAAATCTACTGTGATTGGGATTGCAGTTCGCCTAGCTGCTGAGAAGGGTGTTGAATATTTACTTGAAGCACTTCCTAAAATCTTAGATCGATATCCAAATGCAGTTGTTTTACATGCTGGCCCCGTTGATCAAGTAATTGGTGAAGATGCTTATCGTGCAAAGCTCCAGCCTATGTTGGATAAATATGCTGATCAATATCGCTTCTTAGGAACTTTGAATCCAAAGGAAATGGCATTGTTTTTTAGTAATTTGGATTTGCACGTCTTGCCGAGCATCAACAACACGGAAACCTTTGGTTTGGTTCAAGTGGAAGCTGCATTATGTGGCACACCAAGTGTGGCAAGCGCCTTGCCCGGTGTGCGGATGCCAACTAAGATGACAGGCATGGGCCGGACTGCCACACCTGAAGATTCTGCAGATTTAGCGGAGCAAATGTTGGAAGTGTTAGGCAACCGTAGTAAGTACCTGCGTCCAGAAGGCCCAATTCGTGATATGTTCGCGCCAGATACAACTGCAGCGCGCTATGAAGCTCTATTCGAAAGGATGTTGGCGGAGAAAGCGAAATGAAGCCAGCAAATTATGACTATCTAGGTCCGCAATTGAAGGCAATGCCAGCCTTTCGTGGATTCTTACGCGCAGTAGAAGCGCGTTTCTATCGTGACATTGAATTACCTAAGCCGGTAATCGACTTGGGCTGTGGTGATGGACACTTTGCATCGGAAACGTTTGATGATCCACTTACGTTTGGCATTGACCCTTGGTGGTCTCCGCTGCAAGAAGCGGGTCAATATGGCATTTATGAAGGCTTAGCGCAGTCAGACGGTGCTTACATCCCTGCGCCGGATCAATATTTTGCAAGTGCAATCAGCAATTCAGTGTTAGAACACATTCCGCACCTAGATGAAGTGTTAGTAGAGCTCCATCGGGTCTTGCAAGAAGACGCCTTGTTTGTCTTTTGTTCGCCAAGTCACAACTTTTTGCCATTTCTATCAATTTCAAATGGATTGCGAAAAGTAGGTCTAAAGCGCTTAGCTGCTGCCTACGAAGCGTTTTTTAATAAAATTTCACGGCATCATACGTGCGACTCCGCAGAGCAGTGGACCGAACGTCTAGAGCGTTGCGGCTTCAAAACCGAACAGCATTGGTATTACTTCTCAAAGTCAGCGCTACGGGCGTTGGAGTGGGGCCACTATTGGGGTTTACCGTCTCTAATTACAAAGACGCTGTTTGGTAAATGGATTTTGTGGCCAAGTGATGCGAATCTAGCGGTAACGGATTGGTATTTACGCCGTTATTATGACGAACCACTGCCAGAAGAAGGCGCTTATGTATTTTTCATTGCGCGACGGGTCTAAATTAGTTTAACCTTGTAATCGTGGAGAACGATTCTAAACCGCCTTATTCTGAATT
>JAHDBS010000062.1:1645-16341 GCA_020630225.1 Anaerolineales bacterium
CTTGGATATCTGATTTGGCAGAAAACACCACCATTAACAACTGAGACAGATAGTCAATCTCAAGAAATTTGGTTTCCCGATGTTCGCGTAGTGCTGTTCTCAATGGCACTAGTGATGATAACCATTGCTTTCTTTTGGTTGCCGGATAATCAGTTCACTTGGGTTGGCACGATTGCGTGGCTTAGTGCTGTGGGTTACTTTATCGCTGCAATCTGGCAGTCAAATGAATCTGCAATAAAACCTGATTTCATTAATCAGAAACTAGGACGAATTTTGCTTGTGGTTGCGCTTATTGCAGGTGCATTTCTCCGATTTTGGCAGCTGGATCAAGTGCCGGTCGAGATGACGAGCGATCACATTGAGAAATTGCTCGATATCCAAAGCATATTAGACGGATCGCGACCTATTTTTATGCCAATGAATGGTGGGCGTGAATCCATGCAGTTTTACTTAGCTTGGTTCTCGATTGCTGTCTTTGGCGCACCATTGGCGCACATTACATTGAAAGCCATTATGGCAGTGGTGGGGTATCTCACGTTGCCAGTGCTATATCTATTGACACGCGAAGCAACTGAGGATGAAGTGATTGCAGGTGGAGCAACACTGCTGTGTGCGCTTGCTTGGTGGCCTAATATTATTAGCCGCAATGGACTTCGTTTTCCTCTCGCCCCGTTCTTTGCTGCACTAACTGTTTATTTCCTAATCAGAGCAATCAAACGTGATAGCTTTAACGCTTTTATTCTTGCTGGCCTAAGCTGCGGAGTTGGCCTATACGGCTATACCGCGATTCGAATTGTTCCTGCGATCATCATCGTAGGTGTATTGCTAGCTTGGCTGCATTTACGCCAAAAGTTGCGAGTTGCTAACGTTGCCTATATCTCATTATTGATTTGTGGCTTTGTTGTCTTGCTAATGTTTGTGCCGATGTTGCGTTATAGCTTTGATGATCCAGTTGGGTTTTGGCACCGGACGTTAACGCGCGTAACCGAAGCAGAGAGTGGGTTTGAAACCTCAGCAATTGCCACATTACTGGGTAATATCGGCCGTGCTTTACGGATGTTCTTAGACCAGCATGACCTTGCTTGGTTTACGACACCTGCTGGTCAACCTGCCTTAGATTGGATGTCGGGCGCATTACTCTATCTTGGCTGGGCAAGTTTGCTAGTACGCTGGATTAGGCAGCGTGATTGGACTGCCGGTTTTCTGGTGCTTAGCTTGCCGCTAGCACTCGTCCCGTCCATATTGGCATTGGCATTTCCAACTGAAAATCCTTCTGTGACGCGGGCTGGTGTTGCATTGCCGTTTGCGTTTGCAATTGCAGCGATTGGTGCACAGCAAGTTTGGCGATTTTTACGTGAAACCCTAACGGGAGATAAAGGCTTGCTAATTGCCCGATTAGTATTTGGGATGGGAATCGCGTTTATTGGCGTCAGAAATTACAATATTGTTTTCAACAATTATGCTAGTCAATATGCATCAACAGCGCCAAACACGCGCGAGCTTGCCGATCAATTAGATGGCTATGTCACATTTGATGGCAATTGGGAGTCGGCATGGGTTATTGCTTACCCACATTGGGTTGATACCCGTGCAATTGGTTTTCAGGCGAATAACCCTGAATGGCATAACGTTATTCTGCCAGATACGATTATGGCTAACTTAGTCGAAATTAGTCAGATTGAAGGCGGCACAAAGCTTTTCATTCATGCTGTTCCTGACATTGGTGCGCTTGATATTCTCAATCAATTGTTTCCACAAGGAACTAGCGAACGCATTTCATCACAATTCGGTCCTGATAAGGACTTTATGATTTATTACGTACCATAACGTGCCTGTAGACGATTCCATTTCACCTGACAACTTGCCAGATAACCCCGCAGATGCCCCCGAAGAGTCGGTGGAGACGTTGAATGACGCGATTGAGACAGTCGGCGATGTTGTCGATTCTCTAATTGAGCCAGAAATTGATCCAGTTGTAGAGACCGCAACTTCAGGTGATAGCACCATTGCTGAAGTAATTATTGAAGATGAAGCAGATGCAACATCAATTGCACCTAGCTTGCCTGAAGAGATACTGCCATCTGAGCCAACAGTGACGTTGAAGGTAACATCTCGGTCTAGTTGGACAACACGCATTTTGCTAGCGCTGATTTTGCTTGCTGCTGGCTATGTGCGTTTTCGGGGCATTGAATGGGACTCAAACACTCACGTCCATCCTGATGAGCGCTTCCTCACCATGGTTGAAGCGAGCATTGAGCCTGTTGAAACCTTTGGCCAATACTTTGATACAGCTCTGTCTCCATTAAATCCTGCTAACCGTGGACATACGTTTTTTGTTTACGGAACGGCTCCAATTTTCATTGTTCGCTATACGGCTGAGGCATTGAATGTAACGCGTGCAACTCTCGCTGTCGCTGAGTCTGGGTGGCAAGCTGATCTTTATCAGCGCCTATTTGGGCCTGAAGCTGACACATTGATAGCCCGCTTTGGAACTGGCTATAACGGTGTGCACTTAGTAGGGCGGTGGTTATCTGCACTGTTTGATCTGATGACAGTGTGGCTTCTGTTCTTTGTGGCTCGCCGTCTTTATGATGACCGAGTGGGGCTATTGTCTTCGGCATTTTATGCGTTCGCTGTTAGTCCAATACAGCAAGCACACTTCTGGACAGTTGATTCATTTGCAACAACATTTGTTGTTGCCGCTTTGTATTTCGCTGCGCGTACGCTAGATGAACACCGCTGGCGAAACTATGTGTTGTTTGGCATTTTCTTAGGCCTTTCGGTTGGGTCACGGATTAACGTCGCCCCGCTAGGGTTAGCAGTGGCCCTAGGCGCGTTGGTCTTTGTCTGGCGTTACTATCGATTAGCACCTTACAGCGCGCGGTTCACACGTCAAATGTGGACAGGAATTGTTGGGGTAGGCTTAGCTGCGTTCATTAGCTTGCTTGTGTTCCGCATTGTCCAGCCTTACACCTTTGAAGGTCCCTCGTTCTTTAACTTTTTGCCCAGTGAAAACTGGATGAATAGCATGACGTCCATTTCACATCAAATGAGTGGTGAGGTGGATTTCCCCCCCAATCATCAATGGGCGAACCGTGCTCCATATCTGTTCCCACTTGAAAATATGATTAAGTGGGGCATGGGCTGGGCACTAGGCTTGGCAGCATGGACAGCATTTGTCTGGGCATTACTTCGAATGGCTAGTGGCAGATGGGAACGTCATTTGATCCCAGTTGTTTGGACTGGTTTGTACTTTGGCTGGCTTGGGCAACAGTGGGTCAAGCCTATTCGCTACTTCCTGCCAATTTATCCAACGTTGATTATGTTGGCAGCGTGGGCACTCATCACGTTGTGGGATATGTCGCGCAAACGTGAGCCGATTGACACAAGAACAGATGTCGGATTCCCTAATGTTTTAGCGGGCAAATTGTTGACAGCTGAAACGCGTATTGCTGAATTTATGGCAAACAACCTTGTCATGCGTCCGTTGACAATGCTGTTGTTAGTGGGTGTTTTAGTCGGAAACACTGCCTGGGGCTATGCATTCAGCACGATTTATACACGCGCTCATCCTTTGGTGGCTGCAACTGACTGGCTATATGCCAATGCCCCTGGCCCAATCAACCTCAAAATTTCTACAGATGATGGCCTAACATCACAGCCCGTGCCGCTTCCAACTGACTTTCAAGTTGAAGACGATGCAATTTACAGCGCACCGTTTGTGGCACAGCAAAGCGGGGTGCTAAATGCTGTCACGTTTGGATTTGTCGGCGAACTAGCCCCTGACCCGGAAGATGAAACGCTTAATATCCAAATTGCGAAGCGCGGTGACACGCTCAACATTCTCGCCGAGACTGAAATAACCCGAGACTTAGTCACAACGGCAGATCGACGTGGTGTTCCAAATTTGGAATTAGTGCTGCCTTTCCCCATTGAAATTACCGAAGGCGATTCGTATGTAGTCATGATCCGAAGCGAGCATGGCCCATTTCGGATTACTGGTTCGAACATGATCAATGAGACACCTTGGGATCTCAGCTTGCCACTACGGACTGGTGGGTTTGATCCGTTCAATGCCAACCAACGCATTTACGGTGACAACGTGCTGGAAATGTATTGGGAAGACAATGAAGACAAGCGTTTGAACATGTTTAACGCGCTTGAGAATGGCGACTATATTGTGATCAGTACAAATCGACAGTATGGGTCACTCGCGCGTATTCCAGCTCGGTTCCCAATGAGCCTGCGTTATTATGATGCGCTTTTCTCTGGCGAGCTTGGGTTTGATCTGGTCGCGGAGTTCGAAAATGCGCCAGCCTTAGGGCCTTGGGTGCGTAGCGATCAGGCTGCAGAAGAACCGTTCACGGTATATGACCATCCCAAAGCGCTAGTTTTCCAAAAAACAGACCGATATTCCTCATCAAATACGCTGCAGATTTTACGTTCAGTAGATTTATCAGGTGTTGTCCATCAAAATGCATTTGATGCAACCGCAGCGCCTTATGGGTTGCAACTACCAGAGCTAGCAGAAAACGAAGCCGAAACAGCAGGCACTTGGATTTCTGCGTTCCCTCAGAACAACCCGCTGAATCGCTTCAATGGACTAGCCGTTATCGGTTGGTGGTTGGCGGCTTCCTTACTTGGGTGGATTGCATTCCCAATTTTATTTGCGACTTTGACTGGGCTTCCAGGGCGCGGTTATGCACTCGCCCGTACAGCTGGTTTGCTGCTAGTTGCTTGGGGTAGCTGGTGGCTCACACAACTGCCGCTTATAGAATTTAGTGCGCTGTCTGGCTGGCTTGCCACCCTAATTATGGTGGCAATTGCCTTGTTGCTCGGTTTCCAAAACGCAACAAAGATTGTGAAATGGGGCCGTCAAAAAGCGCTCTATTTAGCAACAGTTGAAGGCGCTGGACTGCTGCTGTTCTTATTTTTCTTGTTTGTACGTTGGCAAAATCCTGATCTATGGCACCCGTCTTATGGTGGTGAAAAGCCAATGGACTTTGCCTATTTCAACTCTGTTTTGCGTTCAGCGAGCTTTCCACCAGCTGATCCATGGTTCGCTGGTGGGTATATCAACTACTACTACTTTGGGTTTGTGTTGGTTGGTGTACTAACTGAAATGCTGGGGTTAGAACCAGCAATTGCCTACAATCTTGCGCTGCCGTTATTGTTTGCCTTGACGGGCCTTGGTGGGCTAGGGCTTGCTTACAATTTGACTGCTGCATTGACTCAGCCACGCTCTTCGGCCGATCCAGTAGAGGAGGGTGCTAACAACCCTGAAGTACAGCCCATTTTCGCAGGGTTAGTCACGGCAGCGCTGATGGTGTTGCTGGGCAATTTGGGACAAATGCGGACATTTATTGATGGCTTACAGCGCGTTGCGCCAGACGTACAAGGTGCTGTTCCCGTCTTAACCAGCATTCAGCAATCGGCAGTGGGGTTTTGGCGCGTTGTTGTGCAGGGCACCCGAATTCCGACTGGGACAGGGTCTTGGTATTGGAACGCCACGCGGATAATTCCGGCGACTGCTGGTGAAGCCCAACCAATTACAGAGTTTCCTCTCTTTACATTCTTATACGCAGATCTTCATGCACATCTAATTGCGTTGCCATTGACTCTAATGGCGCTTGCTTGGGCAGTTTCAACGGCTTTAGATCGGCGTCGCAAACGCGGTGTGTTGGGAACAGGCATGTATTGGGTCTTGGGCGGCGTATCAATCGGGGTGCTTAGCGTTACTAATACATGGGACTATCCAACATATTTATTGTTTGGGGTCTTGGGATCGGTCTTCTTGGTATGGCGTAAACACCGCATCTTGCTTGATTTTGAACCTTTATTTGAAATTATTTGGCGTGCTGGTTTGCTTTATCTGCTGGCTAAGGTGTTATTTCAACCGTTTCATAGTTGGTACGGCTTAGGGTATACCTCTGTAGAGCGGTGGCAGGGCTCCTATACGCCGTTGACATCATATGTGCAGATTCATGGGCTTTTCCTGTTTATCTGTATCACTTTTCTCTTTGTAGAAGCAAAGCGTTGGTTACAGTCCGTCCGCGTAAGCGAGATTCAAGCAATTTGGACTAATTTCTCTTGGACAACAGTGCAGGTCTGGGGCATTGTCTACAGTCTTAGCATCTTGCTAGTAATGACGATCTTGTTCCTAAGTGGGGTGCAGGTTGCTGTCATTGTGATCCCATTGTTGCTCGTAACAGCGTTACTAGCGCTTGTTCCGTTTCAACACCCCGTGCGGCGCGTTGTCTTGACAATGTTTGCAGCCGGGTTGGCACTGACCTTGATGGTAGAACTCATCACGCTCAGTGGCGATATTGGACGGATGAATACGGTGTTCAAGTTCTACTTGCAAGTTTGGACGCTGTTCAGCATTGTGAGTGGGGTCGCACTAGCTTGGATTTTGTCGCAACTAACAAAATGGGATGCCTTTGGTGCTGCCGCGTGGCGCACGGTGCTAACCTTGCTTTTTGCATTTGCGGCCTTGTATACCGTGACTGCTGTGCCGGCGAAAATGCGCGACCGTATTTCAAGTGCGGCACCCAACACATTAGATGGCATGGAATATATGCAAACCGCAACCTATGCGGATCAAACGCAGACCATGACGCTCAAGTACGACCACGACGCCATCGAATGGCTACAGCGCAATGTAAGTGGGTCTCCAACAATTCTTGAAGCACAAGCACCGGAATATCGCTGGGGCTCTCGCTATAGTATCTATACAGGGCTGCCAACGGTGTTAGGTTGGAATTGGCACCAGCGTCAACAGCGGACGCTCACGCCAGAAACACTAATCTGGAATCGGGCAACAGACATCCAAAAATTTTATGATTCCACCAATCCGGCAGAAAAGCTTGAAATCATACAAAAATACGATGTAAGCTATGTAATTGCAGGTGAGTACGAACGCGCTTACTACAACGCCTCTGGTATTGGTACGTTAGACACGATGGTAGAGCAAAACATTTTGGAAGTTGCTTACCAGAATGAAGGTGTCAAAATTTATCGCGTACTAATTCCTGCCCTGAACTAAGTGTTTTGAAGGGTCACTAGACTGCTTCAAAATCTTCAGGCAACGCCAGTACATCACTGTTCTGATGTCAAACCGCTGGCGAGCACTTATATAAATCCCAATGCTGAAGCCAATGGCTTCAATGACTTATTTTCTTTTGTTCATGAGCAATATTGCTGCATTTCTTGCATGGTGGGTGTTGACAAGCCTAATTGGGGTTGCCGCATGGCCATTAACTGCAAAACTCTTCAATCGCCTGCCAGATAAAGGTTATGCCTTTACAAAAACGCTAGGCCTATTAGGCGTTGGTTACCTTGTTTGGCTGCTGAGCTCATTAGGATTTCTGCAACTCAATGCAGGGGGAACAACGTTAGCCTCAGTCATTGTGCTTGCAATAGGGCTTTATAGTCAGCGTCACAACTGGCGCGCTGCTTGGCACTGGTTGCGTGAAAATCGTAATTATGTGATTGCTGTTGAGGTCGTCTTCTTTCTGACCTTTGCTCTATGGGCTTATGTAAGAGCACTAAACCCCGAAATTACAGCAACTGAAAAACCAATGGAGTTGGCGTTTATCAACGCTATTTTGCGGTCACCTTCTATGCCACCGCAAGACCCTTGGCTGTCTGGATTTTCGATTAGCTATTACTACTTTGGCTATGTCATTGTTGCGATGCTGACACAGTTCTCGAATTTAGGTGGGGCGGTCGGGTTCAATCTTGGATTGGCACTCACTTTCGGCCTAGTCTGTGTAAATGCTTACGGTATTTTGCATAATCTGATTGACCTGACGAAGCGCCAAGACTTAGGCAAAATTGGACGCTATGCATTCCCGCTGTTAGCACCGCTCTTCATCATGTTTGGTAACCTTGGCGGTCCGCTTGAGGTGATGCATCAGCGTGGCATGGGTAGTGATGCATTTTGGGAATGGATTGACATCCCCAACCTCGACACACCAGCTATTCAAAGCGAGTCGCAATGGCCGGATCGCTACCTCTGGTGGTGGCAATCTTCACGTGTTATTCACGACATCGACCTGCAAGGGCAACGCTCAGGGCTTTCTCCAATTGATGAATTCCCAATGTTCAGCTTTGTGCTGGGTGATTTGCACCCGCATGTGTTGACTTTGCCTTACGCCTTGCTTGCAATTGGATTGGCACTCCAGATTTTTCTGCGTAAGTCTGAAGAAGACGATGATCCACATCGCGAAATCAATTTAACCGTTGCGCCAGACCTAGATCTGATGGGTCGCATTGCAGCGTATGGGCTTATTCTCGGGGCATTGTCTTTCCTCAATACTTGGGACTTCCCAATTTATATGTTTGTTGTGGCTGCCGCTGGCACTATTGCTGCGCTGTCAAAAACAGGCTGGACTTGGCGCACGTTGCTAAACGGTGTGTTTCTTGGGTTTCTAATTGTGGTTGTCGGTGTGATCCTGTATCTGCCGTTCTACCTCACATTTAGTTCACAAGCGGGTGGCCTAATGCCAAATGCTGTGTACAGCACTCGGGTCCATCAATATTTCATTATGTTTGGTCCGTTAGCAGTCCCAGTGATGTTCTGGCTCTGCTGGTTGGCATGGCAAAATCGAAAACAGATTGAGTGGCGCCCAGCGCTTCTTTTCGGCCCAGGGCTACTAGTGTTGCTTGCAGGCATTGCTGCTCTGATTGCGACATTGGTAATGCGTGATATTTGGCCAGATGCAGCAGGAATGCGCGGATCAATTGGTGCTGGGATGGATATGTCGCCAGGGTCTGGCTGGGGTGCTACTGTATTGCGGCGGCGACTAGTAGAAATGCCAGGGATAGCGCCACTCTTAACACTGGTGTTATTGCTCATTGGCGGGTTATTAAGAACCGCTAAGCTGCCATTCACCCAAGCCGATAAGCAATCAAGTACGATCAGTCCGTTGCGATTTGTGCTGATTTTGGCACTGACTGGCGGTCTGCTCATGATTGGCCCAGAGTTTGTCTACCTCCGTGATTTCTTCGGGGCGCGGATGAATACAATTTTCAAGTTTTACTATCAAGCTTGGTTGTTGTGGGCAATTGTTGGAGCCTATGCAACATGGATGTTGCTTTCACAGGTGCGCTCAGTCGTACGTTTTATTTATTTGCCGCTTGCAATGGCTGTTGTTGCAGCCGGTCTGGTCTATCCATTTGCTGCGACTTATACCAAAACAGACGGATTTCAAGGAACTTACCGTCCGCGGGATGTCGCTGACTTAGACGGTGGCGTCGCAACGCTTGATGGCATTGCGCACATGCAAAATGATTGCAGTCCCGGCTGGCGTGGATATTGCCAAGATGAACGCATGGCAATTGAGTGGATCAATGCTAACCTAGAAGATGGCGTTATTGTTGAAGCGGTTGGCGGAAGCTATACGCAGTATGCGCGTATTTCAGCACACACTGGTTTACAAGCTGTCATTGGCTGGCCTGGACATGAAGGGCAATGGCGTGGTTCATATGATTTATTCGGTGAACGTGAAGGGCGGGTCAAGACGCTGTATGAAACAACAAATTGGGACGAAGCAGCCCAAATTCTAAATGATTACAACGTGGACTATGTCTATGTTGGTCAGCTTGAACGTGAAGATTTCTCTGGAGCAGGTTTGGACAAATTTGCAAACAATATGACACCGATTTATGAAAACGGCGTTGTAACAATTTATCAATGGAGTGGGGAGGCAGCTGGTAATGCAAACTGAGTTTACAATGCCGCTTGATGCTGTTCCAGCCAAGGATGACACCAATGCTGGCATTTCCATTGAGACAGCAATTTATAGCTTGCTTGCTGTTTTCACAGCCTTGCGTAACTTGCTTGGCCTAGGGCGTGCGCCGCTCTCTTCAACCGAGTCAGCTGATGCTCTTTATGCTTGGTATACCGCAATGGATAAAGCTGAACTGCTTGCGGATATGCCATTGCCATCTAGTGGGTTGCACAATGTATTGCTACTAATAGCGTACTGGATGGGCTTTGACGGGAACTGGATTTCACGCTTCTGGCCAGCAGTGTTTGGTGTCATCATTGTGTTGTCACCATTAGTGTTACGCAAATTCATTGGGCGGAATACAGCTCTGATTGCCTCTGCCCTGTTGTTCTTATCTCCTTCTATTTGGGCGACTGCGCAACTTGTATCTGGTGATGCAATTGGTATTGGTCTGCTAGTGCTCATCGGCTGGCAGCTTTGGGAACAAGACACCCCTAATTGGACGATTATTGGCATCTTGGCTGGCCTCGGTTTAGCGAGTGGCCCAATGTTCCTGTCGGGGCTGCTCATTGCAATCATCGCTGCGTTTGCTGCTCAGGCGTCGTTTTCCTCATTGTTAACGAATGCACGTCAGCTTGCTATTCCGCTTGTGGTGGCATTTTTAGCGTCAACATCGCTTGTCTTGCTATATCGCGGCGGTTTAGCTGTAGGTGCAGCCAGCATCGGTGACTGGTTTAGTGCGTGGTTTGGAACTGGCAATGCTCGCCCGTGGTGGCTTGTGCCTGCCAACCTGGCCTTATATGAACCGCTACTGCTTGTGAGTGGGCTGCTTGCTGTGGTTTTGTTTTGGCAAGACCGCACTAAGATCCAAAACGGGCTGATTAGTATGGCTGTCGTGACAATTCTGCTTTCGATGTTGTATGCGGGACGTTCCTCTGCGTTGACAATCTATGCGGTGATCCCATTGTCCATTTTGACCGCGATGCTAATGATGGACTTGCTCTCAGGTGAATGGGATGAAGAAAGCCGGCTGATTGTGCCTTTGCAAATGCTAATTCTGCTAATTCCGTTGGTGTTTGCAGTCCTCAACTTATCAAACTTTGCTCGCGACTATACGCCTGCGTTAGAGCTTTCCCTCAGTTGGCAAACTGCAGTGTTTGCTGGAGGCGGTTTCTTCATTGCCTTACTAATGGCAGCCATGTTCGCCTTTGGCTGGAACGTGCGCGATGCCATGATTAGCAGTTATATGGCGGTTGCCGTCTTGCTAATTGTGCAAACGATTAGCGCAAGCGTTTCGCTGACTCAAAGCCTCGATGGGCGTGGCCTTGAATTGTGGTTTGGTGACTACACTGACTCGCAAGCAATTCTGCTCAAAGACTCAATTGATGAAGCGGCACGCCGTAATACGCAGGTGCCACAAGATACGCGCATTCAAGTTGCTGCAAACCCTCTGCATCCCCTTGCTTGGTTGTTGCGTGACTATAAACTTGAATTTGTTGGGGCAGCGACTCCAACAGAAGATAAATCGCTACCAATAGCGGTAATCCCAGCAGATGCGAACAGCTCTCTAATTGCTGAGCGTTATTTGGGACAAGATTTCAATGTCGTTGGCGAAATGGCCGTCCGTCCGGGCCACTTTGGCGAATGGATTCGCTATGTGCTATATCGTGAAATGACATTAGAACCTGGTGGCAAAGACTATCGCGTTGTGCCCCAGACTCAACCTGACTTTACCGTTTGGGTTCACCCAGACGTTCACTTGTATCAACGTTAGCTGACATAATTTTTCTATTTTTACATGACTGCAATTCCGCATACTGAAGAGACTTCAACATTTGTCGAGCGACCATTGTCTAGTATTTTTCGCTTAGATAGCGAGAAATGGGCGTGGATCAGCTTGATGATTGTCGCGACCATCACGCGGTTTTATGACCTTGGTGCGCGTGTTATTAGCCACGATGAGAGCTTGCATACATACTTTTCGTGGTTGCTTTACCGCGGGGAAGGGTATAGCCACTCTCCTATGATGCATGGCCCTTTCCAGTTCCACAATGTGGCGCTGTCTTATTTCCTGTTTGGTGCCAATGACTTTACCTCGCGCATTCCGTCCGCGCTTTACGGCTTAGGAATGATCGCTTTATGTTGGTATTTACGTCGCTACATTGGCAAGTGGGGCGCTTGGTTAGCAGCACTCATGCTGACCGTGTCACCATATCAGCTGTACTACGCGCGTTACGTTCGGAATGAATCATTTGTGACATTCTTTGGGGTGCTCATGGCACTCTCAATGTTTGAGTACTATCGCACGAAGAAACCAGTCTGGATCTATGTGCTGTCCGGTTCCATCGCGATTCAGCATACGGTAAAGGAAACATCGTTCCTTTACTTAGCCTTGTGGATGTTCTTTGTTGGTCTCATTTTCCTGCGTGACATGTTCATGGTGCGTTGGGAAAACGGCGCATACCGCAACATTTTCATTGCGTTACTAGTCGCCGCAGTAGCTGCGTTTGGCTCTGCCGGCGCGATTGAAGTATTTGGCCCTGATGAAGATGCGCACTCTGAAGCCTCAGCTATTGTTGAACCTGCGGATCCAGAATTAGAAGGTGAAGACTGGCAAAATCAAGAGCTAGAGCTCTCGTTAGCAACAGTCTTGCCAATTGCACTTGGCGCAATCGCAATTGCCGTGGCTGCTGCAGTTGCGTTCCTCGAATTCCGAGACGATTTTAGAAAATTCCCTAGTGTAGATCTGCTCGTCATTATGGTGGTGTTAACACTGCCACAAATGTCAGCGCTGTTTAGTGATCAGGTCTTTGGTTTTGATTCGCTCAACTATTCTGATTGGCGTAACTGGGTCATTGTCGCTGCAACGCTTCTAATTTCGATTGGGATTGGCGTCTTCTGGAATTGGCGCGTTTTTGCAATTTCAGCTGGTATTTTCTACGGCTTGTTTATCTTCTTCTACACCACCATGTTTACCAATGGCACAGGTTTCTTTTCTGGGATTCTTGGGTCTTTGGGCTACTGGATGGATCAGCAAGAAGTCAAGCGCGGGAGCCAGCCTTGGTATTACTACATACTGGTTCAAGTCCCAGTGTATGAATTCTTGCCAGCGATTGGGTCAATTGTTGCTGGTGCGCTCGGGCTAATGCCATTGTATAAGTGGCTAGTCACGCGTCGTCCAGCAGGCGCTGAACGTCCACTTCCTGGCGATGCCGTGTTTGACAAGTTCCCAGTTGTTCTTTTCCTTGGTTATTGGTCCATCATGTCATTGTTGGCCTACACCTGGGCTGGTGAAAAGATGCCATGGCTGACTGTGCACATCTCTCTGCCAATGATCTTGTTGACAGGCTGGCTAATGGGGCGCTTGTTTGAACGCATTACGTGGCGTAATTATTTGAAGCAAGACGGGCTAACTTTGCTCGCAGTCTTGCCAATTGTTACGCTGTCCTTTTTCTCACTAATCTACGCCGTATTCTTCGCAGATACCCGACCCTTCAGTGGGCAAGCCACTACTCAGCTAGAAGCGACTATGTCGTTCTTGGCTGGGTTGGTCATGTTCGTTGTGGCTGGGTTTGCACTGTCTCGCTTGTTGCCCAAACTTGAAAAGGGCATTCTAGGGCGTACTATTGCGGTGCTGAGTTTTGGGCTATTGCTAGTATTGACAGCCCGGGCAGCGTTTGTTGCGAATTACATCAATTACGATAATCAAACTGAGTTTATTAACTACGCCTCGGGTGGTCCAGGGAACCGGATTGCGATTGATCAAATTCGCGATATTTCGCTCCGCAGTACAGGTGCACTCGACTTGCGTGTCGCCTTTGATAACGAAAATTCATGGCCGCTAACGTGGTACTTGCGCGATTTCAAAAACCAATCATTCTATGGCTCTAATCCAACGCGGGATGCCTTGAAAGATGCGCCAGTGGTGATTGTTGGGTCAGCGAACTTCTCTAAGGTAGAACCTTATGTAGAAGACGATTACGTTGCCTACGAATACGTGCGTATGTGGTGGCCTATGCAGGAATATTGGAATCTAGATGCAGAGCGGATGCGCAATGCCATCTTTGGTAACAATAACAACGATGATGATATTCCAAACGGTTCTGGTCACTACCGTGAAGCGATTTGGGACATTTGGATCCGCCGTGATTACACTAGGTACGGTGAGCTCAACGGTGTGGACTACTCGCTTAGTAACTGGCCAGTGTCTGATCGTATGCGCATGTATGTCAGCAAAGAGTTGGCTGGTGAGTTGTGGAACTTGGGCTTAGGGCCATCAACGTTGGTCAATGTTGAACCAAATCTTTATGAACTTGGCGAACTAACCGACTTCCCTGCACTTAGTATGTATGGCAATGGGCAAGGGTCAGCTCCGACTCAGTTTGATCGTCCGCGGGATGTTGCTATTGATGAAAACGGCATTATCTATGTAGCCGATACATTCAACCATCGCATTCAAAAATTCGAGCTTGTTGATAATCAGCTCGTTGAAATCGGTGGCTTTGGTGCATTTGGCTCCCGTACTGTTGAAAATCAAGCCGAAGGTCTCATGAATGAACCTTGGGGGATTGATGTAGACAGCGGTTTTGTATACATTGCAGACACTTGGAATAACCGCATTCAGAAATTTACAGTTGATGGTGATTTCATTGAAGCTTGGGGTGAGTTCGGTGCTCCTGAAGACGGTCTTGACCGCATGTGGGGGCCACGTGATGTGTCAGTCTTCAACAATGAAGTCTTTGTGACCGACACTGGGAACAAGCGTGTGATTGTGTTCTCTGCTGACGGTACGCCACTGCGTGCGATTGGTGTCGGTGGCGCTGGTGATGGGCAGCTAGATGAACCTGTTGGTGTGCACGTTGAAAACGGCGAAGTCTATGTTGCGGATACTTGGAACCAACGTATTCAAGTCTTTGACATTACCGGGCTGTACGTGCGACAGTGGGACATTCCAGGTTGGGA
>JAHDBS010000535.1 GCA_020630225.1 Anaerolineales bacterium
TTTCCGCAAAGAAGGTCGCCATCTCGCTGTAGGCCTTAGCAGTTTTGCTGCCACCTCGAAACCCACCGCCATGGATCACGACAACAGCCGGCCGCAAACGGTCCGCTTCATCCTCTGGTAAGTACAAATCCAACAGCAAATCGATTGGCTCAGACTGTTCACTGTTCCAATCGGTATGGGTTAGCCCTTCACCATACTTGACATCTGACAGTAATTGAAAGGCATATATTGGTCTGTTGGCAACGGCTAAATTGCCGACGGCATCGGAGGAGAGCGTATCATCAAGAGTCGGAGCCGCTGTAACATCCTGGAGTGGTAGTTCCGTTGGTGTACGCTCGACGCTGTTTCTCGACGTGACTTGTGCAACCTGCCGCGCAACCCTTCTTGCCCCAGCGCAACCGCTTAAAAGAATGGCAAATGAAATAAGTAAAGCTGAAGTGAAAAGTATCCGAACCATTCGAATCTCCGTTGATAGATTTAGCTAGTTGCTTCTGCCTTGTCAATCCAGCGTAGCACATGCGCTAAGTAAGGTTCGGGGTTGTCTTCCCAGCAGTAGTGCCCTGCCTCAGGAATGATGTCAAATTCACTGTTTGGCAACGCTGCAGCGAGGCGACGTGAATTCCCCATCCCCACGAATGTATCTAATTCACCGTGCAACACGAGGACTGGCGTCTGAATTGACCCAACAACCTGCGTCAGTTTAGGCATTTCAGTCGGGTAACTCGCTAAAAATCCCATTTGGTTCCGCAGCTTTACAAAATTAGTGGTGCTGCGTTGGTAGTCTAGCAATCGTTCCTTGTTAGGATTTTTGGTGCGCTTGAATCCAACGCGGTTGGCGACACCCCCATAGATTCTGCCCCCAATGGCCCCACCACCAGACAATGTCATGAAGCGCGCCACACGCGATGTTGCATTCAGTCGAAACAAGAGTTCACCTTCCAGCTTCCCAATGGCACCAGCGTCACCAATGACTGCAGACCGCAGCCGACCTGGATTGTCAGCCATGAATCGCAGCGATAACGGCGTACCAATATCTGGGCCAACGTAATGCGGGTGTTCGAGACCAAAATGGTCAAGAATTTTGACCAGAAATTTTGCTTGCTGCGAAACTGTTACGGTGGTCTTGTCTGCGTCTGACCCACCGTGATTTGGTAAATCTACCGCGACAACATCAAATTTCGCGCACAGCCGTTCCCACCAATTCGTGTAGGTCAGAATACTCATTGGGTGCGGATTGACCAAGAGCAATTGACTCGCGTTCGGCTGCCTTGACGCTGCATACCGAATTCGGCGGCCATCGATCGTTGCGTATTCTAAGTTCATCATTATGTTCCTGTGCTTCCATTAATCAGTCGAGACGCTAATTTGTAATTGAAGGACTGGCATCCATTGCAACTACAACTGCCAATACGCAAGACGTCTAACTTGATGCTCGTGTTTTATTGCTTGCAAAATGCAAGCGATAAACTATACCGCATTAGTTGCATTTTGCAAGTTATCAGAAGAGTTTCAGAACGCCATAACTTAACGAAAAAGCGGGCTCCTTAAGGCAACCAAAGGTTGTCAGGAACCCGCTTTGTGAATAGACGCTTTAGATGTGGGTTTCTAGAAACGCGAGCAGTTCTTGCGGGTGTACATTGAAATAGCCATAGCCATCAAAACGTTTGTCTGTACCAAATGGTGTTTCTTCATTTGCACCAATCCAGACGATTTCTTTTTCGGTTGGACAAGCATCAAAAATCACCTCAACGTCATTGCGTTGTGTGCCTTCATCAAAGGTGTAAATGTCTTTACGGACCTGTGAAAATAGCACGGGAACACGGACTTTATCGATATGCGCCAACACGTTTGCATAGCCAAAGCCAAACTGCTTCTCTTGCGCATCTTGGACGGCATCAGTGAGGTCTAACCGGATCTTGGCACGCATGTAACGCGATGTCATGTTGTATGAAATAGTGGGTTGAATGGCGACCATACATTTCACTTTTTTCAGATCGAATGCTTCAGGTGCTAATCCCCATGCGGTAAATGCTGAATTTGCGCCCATACATTGGGTGACAAGCGCAATGCTGTTGTCTCGCAGCGTTGGATGTTGAGCAGCATAGTTCAGTGCCCCAACTAAGTCTTGCCATTCGGTAGCGCCTGCACCAACCGGTGCCTCACAGCCAATAGCATCTTTTCCAACGCCGCCATCGCTTGTGCCTTGACCACGTTGGTCATACATCAAAACATTGAAGCCAGCATCATAAAGATGCTTCACCATCGGCAAGAATTCAACTGGAACGCCGTCTAGTCCGGTTTCTGTTCCATAACGTGTGCAAGTCAGTGGATGATTCACAATGGCTAACTTATTACTGTCTGGGACCAATATTTCCCAAGCGCTGAGCCGTACACCGTCTGGCGTGTGCACATCAACGTCAGTGTATTGCATGTGGTAGTCAGCCGGTGTTTTAGGATTGTTTAGGCGCTTTGGTGCAGTGCGTTGCTTGACGATCATGTTTGTCAACATTCCCGGCAAAACTGGCACACGGGTAAGCCAATGCGTTGGCGCCTGAGTGAGGTTGATATGCGTTGTTTTCATCTTTGTCTTCCTTTT
>JAHDBS010000536.1 GCA_020630225.1 Anaerolineales bacterium
ATTTAAATAAAACACCGATTGAACTCAAGCTGCGTGACCGTTACCATGTCGTTAATAAGAATGCGCTCGGACTGGCGCTCATCAAGGTGCTTAACGTCAGCGGGAAAAAGGTCAAACAACCAACCAATAAGATCAGAATGCGGAGCGGAATGCCATACATGTTGTTTGGATGCGTTCTAATTCATGAGCTTGGCCATACGTGGCTAGCGCAAAAACGGTTTCCTTGGGTAACGCCTAAAACGGAAGAAGGCATTTGTGAACTGTTTGCCTACCTTTGGCTAAATTCGAAGCGCACCCCATATGCTGGATATCTAGCTAAAAAGCGGGTAAGCGCTAGAGATGATTTGTATGGCGGTGGCTTACGAAAAGCGCTGCAGTATCTTCGTAACAATACGTTGCTTAGTCTGCTTGACCAAGTTAAGTTGGTAGGCGGCTTTGCGGAAGTAGAGCGCAAATAGAAGATGCAAAATTCAATTGTCGCCGGCACGGTCTTTCAAAATAGATATACCGTTATTTCGCAGCTTGGCAAAGGCGGGTATGGCGCTGTCTACAAAGCGTGGGATAGTAAATTTGGGAGACATGTTGCCTTAAAAGTTAATGAACTGCAGGATAGAGCAACTGTTGCCCAGTTCTTTTTTGAAGCACAAGTCTTAGCCAAAATATCGCATACAAATATTGTTCGTGTTAGTGATCATTTTGCAACCCCGGCGGGGCAACAATGCCTAGTCATGTCTTTTATTGAGGGGGAGACGTTAGAAACGCGCGTCCAGAAGTTAGGAGCGGATGTTCGCAATATTGATGTTGCTGGCACTGTTGAAATCGCCACAAAAATTTGTAGCGCATTGACGCATATTCATACAGCAGTTGCCCCCATAACGCATCGCGATATAAAGCCATCCAATATTTGTATTGAGGCGCATACACAGGAGCCAATTCTTGTTGATTTTGGCTTAGCCAAACCATTGGTATTGGGCGGGATTTCAGTAACGGGGGCTCAAGGCATCACAGTAGGGTATTCGCCACCAGAGCAATATTACTCTGGGTTAGGCAAAACTGATCAGCGTTCAGACATCTATGCGCTAGGCGCGACCTTATATTACGCACTTACCTTGCAAGAAATCCCACCAAGTATTGATTTACTGATTGATAAGTCTAAGGTGCCTTCACCACGGACACTGAATGCTAATGTTCCTCAAGCAATCTCAGATGCCGTCATGAAGGCGATCAATCTTGAACCCAAAGATCGCTTTCAATCCGCAGCAGACTTTCGCCAAGCGCTTACGAAGCGTCAGGCATCAGTAAGCAATACACCGCAACAGGTCGCGTCACTTCCGCCGCGAAAAAGTAGCCATTCAGTAAATCAAGTTGCTAGTTCAATAACACTTGCACGACGTTATGGTGCTGTATTAGCACTTTTCATAAGTTGCCTAATCGGGGTCTTTTTTGTGAGGCCAAGGGTTGTTGAGCAACGTAGTAATCTCACTAAAACAGCTGTGCAGCAGATTGCTTATGAAGAAGCAACTGTTGCAGCGCAACAAACGCGCGAAGAAGCAGACCGAGTTGCGCAGGTTGAGGCTGTCGCTGCAACTGAAGAGTCGATGGTAATGACGCAAACTGCCGCGCCTACGCCAACATACACACCGACAATGACGCCCACACCGACAGAGACCCTGACTCTCACAATGACACCGACTTTTACTCCAGTTCCTGTTGCTAGTAATTGTGCAGCAACAATCACTGGTGGACAAAAGTTTGTGTACCAATATCCTGGCGGTGTGGAAACAATTCAAACACGAACCCTGGCTAACAATACGGCTGTAAATGTGGTGGCTACGATTGCAGACAAGGCTTGGTATCAAATTATTGATCGAGATGGGAATGAAGGCTGGGTTCGTAATGACTTCCTGTCACTTACAGATCTTGCGTGTCAACCAACAGTTGTACAGGTTTCATATGCGCTAGGAATGCATTCAGAAGACGCAAACGCACCAACCACGGTAATCATTGATGAAACCTTTATTTCTAACACCTATCAATGGATTATCGATGGCTTAAATATACCTCCACAGCGCGAGGGCTATGGCGAGCAATTTTTGCCGATTGACAGTTACGAAGGAGAATTTGTGATGACATCAGGCGTTGCGGAATTGACGCAGTCTGGGCCGATGCAGCTCCTTATGGCATTTGACCGTCTCAATGCCAATGGGTCTGCGGAAGTTGGTCTGCGGATTCGCAATACAGGCGATGACTACATTAGGGTCGCCATTGATCCGGACTGCACGGTCTTTCTGTATCAAACAAATGACCTCGTCTTCCAGCGCGATGTTGCGGCTGGTGACAATGTTTGTCGCTCTGACGATATTCCAGATATCCTGAAAGTATCACTTGATGAAGATATGGTGATGACGGTGCAGATCAATGACTCGCGTGAATACGCTGTTCTGTTGAGAGATCCTTCAGGGAAATATTCACAAGGCACTATTTCAATCGATGGGAAGGATGTTCGTGTAAATTTGCTCTATTTAGCGGCGGTACAACCATAACCGAGAACCCAAATATGACAAACTGTCCAAACTGTTACGCGCC
>JAHDBS010000537.1 GCA_020630225.1 Anaerolineales bacterium
TGATTTCGTCTGTGTCTAAAAGTAGCTGGGTTGGGCGCGTTGGCGCTTCAATGTCGGCCATCATTTGGCGAATGGTCAGTACGAAATTGCCAATTTGTAAGTCTTGGGCGGCTGAAGACAAGCGCAGCTTTATCGGTTGGAGATTTGGCAATTGTGGATAGTGCAACCCTGCAGCGTTGAAACCAAGAGCCTGCACTGAGAGCTGGTCCTGTTCACGTCTAATGATTGCATTACCGCTTAGGGGAAGTTGCTTGCCGTTCTGTAACGCTGCTAATTCTAAGACGACCGGCTCTAATGCCGCAAAGGTAACTTCTGATTGAATGGGCTGAATTTGCAACACAGCACGTTTGAGTAACGCAAATTGCAGTCCCGGTGCGAGGTGTAGGAACTTGTCGCGTGCAAATGCTACTTGTTCTGGCGTGTGCACGGCTTGCGTGTTCCAGGCTGACTCTACTGCCGTTTCAATGATCTCTTTTTCATAACTCAGTAGTTTTGCGGTGCGTCCCAGCGTTTCTACAATGTTAGGATTTTCCTGCTTCAAGGCTGGCAGCAGCGCTTGCCGGACACGGTTACGAAAATATTCTTTGCTCTGGTTGCTTTCGTCTTCAATCCAATCCAGTCCGTGTGTATGGGCATAGGCTAGGATTTCAGCTTTATCGACTGTCAGCAATGGGCGGAGCAAAGGTGTGCCGTCTGACAACGTGCTCGTTGGCTGCATGCCTTGCAAGCCTTGCGTCCCGGCCCCTCGAATGAGGCGCATTAGTAATGTTTCGGCTTGATCGTTAGCGTGGTGCGCTACCATCACTGTGGCATTGTGATGCTGACTAGCAATTTCACTGAAAAATGCATAGCGCGCGTTGCGGCCAGCCGTTTCAACAGAACATTGACTGCGGTTTGCTAATTTAGCAACATCCACCGTATTGACAATCACAGGACTGTTATAAGCGGCGGCTAGGCTGCGTACAAAATCAGCATCTTGGGCAGAAGTAGGGCGTAGTTGATGATCAAGGTGTGCCACAACAAGTCGTTGTCCTAGCGTTGTACATGCATGTAGCAGGACAACACTGTCTACACCGCCTGAAACACCGAGAATAATGGTGTCGTCAAGGGAGATGTTCTGCTTTTGTAGAAAGCGGTGAAGAGTGGCTAGCAGCATAGGGGAATTATAGGTTAATACGTCTAATTATCAGCCCAGATTAGATCGTTATACGGCGGTTTGAAACGGGTCTGCATGCTATAATCGGTCGGATGCGTGTGCACATTTTTACACACTGTGTCTAAGACTTGATAGGCGGAAATCAGCTGGTATTTTGCTGAAAATTTGTAACTTCTTCCGCAGATTTTAAAGAAAGGTTAGTCATTGGCTCGTAACCCTATAAATTGGCTTTTAGGCCTACTTTCACTAGACATCGGGATCGACTTAGGTACCGCGAATACACTTGTGTATGTTCGCGGGAAAGGGATTGTGATCAACGAACCTTCATGGGTTGCAGTTGAGAAAAAGACCCGTCGGCCGCTCGCGATTGGTGTGGAAGCTAAAGAACTTGTTGGCCGCACGCCCACCAATATTTTGGCGGTGCGCCCATTGCGCGACGGTGTGATTTCAGAATTTGAGATCACCCAAGCAATGCTTGAATATTTTATTGGTAAGGCACATGAACAAAGCATTGTGCCTATTCCCCGTCCACGTGTGGTGGTTGGTATTCCTAGTGGGGTGACCGAAGTAGAAAAGAAGGCCGTTTATGATGCCTCTCTTGCTGCTGGTGCCCGCGAAGCATTCCTAATTGAAGAACCAATGGCTGCGGCAATTGGCGCTGGGATGCCCGTTGGGGAAGCCCGTGGATCTATGATCGTTGACATTGGTGGTGGGACGACTGAAATCGCACTCTTTTCTATGGGTGGGATTGTGCTTGGTCGTTCACTGCGGGTGGCTGGTGATGAAATGGATCAGGACATCATCAATTACGCGCGGAATAAATATAACCTTGCGATTGGTGAACGCATGGCGGAGCGGGTCAAAATGACCATTGGGTCGGCTTACTCGCTGCGTGAAGAAAGGTCGGTGACGCTTCGGGGCCGGAATCTGATTACCGGGTTACCCGAAGCGATTGAAATTTCTTCCATTGAAGTGCGTGAAGCATTGTCTGGCTCTGTTGGAACAATCCTTGAGGCTCTGCGTGAAACCATTGATGAAACGCCACCAGAACTGATTGCTGACTTGATGGATGCAGGGATTTGTCTCGCTGGTGGTGGTGGGATGCTGCTAGGTCTTAGTGACCGCATTGAGAATGAAGTCAAAATTCGTACGTGGATCGCAGAAGATCCGCTAACGTGTGTTGCACGTGGCGCTGGTCAGATCTTGGAAGACCTTGATAACCTCAAGCGCTTCTTGGTTGGCCTTGAACGGGGTAGCACCCAAGCAACCCGTCGCTAACATGTTTGGTCTGCTGAACGACAGCAAGCTTGTTCATCACCTTTAGACCATTCCTGTCCTCGAATGATTGCCCAGCTAAATCAACGAAACATTACGCCAAGTAGTTTGCTTTTCGCACTACTTGGCGTTTTTGGTGCACTTGGCATCAG
>JAHDBS010000538.1 GCA_020630225.1 Anaerolineales bacterium
GCTGGATCAGCAGGGCTAAAGCCTGTGTAAGCAATGGTGTAGTCACCCGTGAATTGCAGACCAGCGTCTAGAATGTCGCGGAATTCATACGGCGTCAGCGTATTGGCTGGCACGGTGATGTCAATTTGATAGGTGATGATTTCACCGATTGTGACGTCTGGCGTGCTCGCGTCGCTGGTGTGATCAGCGCTGGTCGCGATGATCGATTTTTCCATGTTAGGGGAAATAATCGTGATAGATGCTGGATCTGTGTCGTCAGTCCAGGTATTCCCTTCTTCAGTTGAGTCGTTGTAAATCCGTTCTTCAGGATCTGCCCCTGGCATGCTGCTCCAGTTTGCATCAGCAATGTTGGTCAGTGTTGCGCCAGTTGGATTGTTGTCTGAAACGGTGACGGTATATTCGAATGTAACGGTGCCACCGACTGGGATTGATGCAATTTCAGACCAGGTAATGGTGCCTGCATTGGCACCAGTTGGGTCTGTTGCGTTTGCGTCGGCGGTGCCACCGTTACCGTCTGCGTCCAAGCTAGCTTGGCTCACAATGAGTTCGGCTGGTACGTCGTCTACGATGGCAACGTTGTAAGCAGTGCTGTAGCCAACATTTTCGATGACGACCGTGTACGTGACTACATCCCCACCTTGTAACCCTGCGTTTGGATCCGCTGTTTTATTGACATCAATCAATGGTTGGTCAACTTGGGTGTCAACGTTAGCGCTGCTCATCGCGCGGGTTGTGCCGCTTAGGTCTGTCCAGCGAATTTGGGCTTGGTTGCGAACGAAGTCATTCGCAGTTGGCTGCCACATTTCCCAAGAGCTGCCGTTGTCGGCGATGCCATCAAAGACCATACTGAATTCAACGGTGAAAACATATGGATCTGCTGATGTGCTGTTGTCAATGTTGCCAACTGCCCACTCTAAACGTTCACCTGGGTTTGGTGTGCCTTCATTGATGGTCGGCGCTGCAGGTAATACTGCGGCTTGCACTGGTGTGCCGCTAACGTTGGTGAGCACAGCATCATTGTTGTAGGTTAGACCGTTGGTTGCTAAATTGTCACGAACGACAGCGTTAGGCAAGCTCGTGTATGGTGGCACGGTGATGGTCAGTGTATAGGTGATGTCCTCACCGACTGTGATTGGTCCCGGTGTGCCGGTCTTGCCAATGGTTGGTTGAACAACGCGCACAGATGCATCATCAGTATTGGAGTCACTCGTGTTTGTGGTGATATCTGTTTGGCGACCGCTGTCATCTTCTTGGGTGTTGTATTCCACTGACGCAATGTTGACTAAGTCTGAGCGGGCAGGTGTGCCTTCAATGACTTCGGCTTCATAGGTCAGTGTGACAGTTTCGTTAGCCTGTAAATCATCATCGGTAAAGGTCCAGACGACCGTGCCGCCAGTCCCAGCAGTTGCGCCGGCGCTAGGTGTACAGGTTGAACCAGCTGGTGTACAGCTACCGTTGAACTGCAAGTTCGCAGGCAAAGTGTCTGTAACTGTAAAGTTGTGGGCAACACCATGTGGGTTGGTTTGTAAGTTTTCAACTTCAATGGTGTACGTCAAGGTTTGCCCAGGTTGGACGTTGCTACTTGGCGCGACTGATTTGGTCAAGACGACATCTGGTTCAATGTATTCAATGCCAGTGACCAGGTCCCGCAGTGAGTATGTTTCGCCAAAGGTGTTGACACCCGACGCCTTCAAGAAGTTCGCCACAATCACACCATCTTGCACAGATGGAATGTCGTTGACAATGGCGGTAATTTCATAAGTTGCCGTAAAGTTGAGGTCTACATTGCCATAGTCCCAGCGCACCGTATTCAACGTGCCAACTGTGCCTGTAACGCCAGCACAAGGGTCTAGATCTGTGACGCCAGTCGTCACACAAGAATCTTGGCTGACAAAGCTCATGCCGGTTGGCAAGAAGTCAATCAGATAGTTCTCGCCTGCGTCTACACCTGCTGGTGCTTCATAATAAAGGCGGAAGCGAACTTCATCGCCGACAGCTAGACTAATGTCTTCTTCAATCCAAGCAGAGATATCTGGGTCCCAAACTTGCTTGTCGATGCTTGGGCCTTGTAATTCAACCGAAGCTGAGTCGTTGTCGCCTACTGTTCCGGTTCGAGCTGGGTCAACGTCGTCTGTGTAGTCACCTTCAACATTGACATTGTTTGTGAGCCGGTCAAATGCTAAGACAGGTTCAGTTGTATTTTCATAGTCAGTTAGTACGTCGGCTGTAAAGGTGATTGTCCCGACTTCACCAGCTTCAGTTTCGCTGGTTGGGATGCTCCACTCAATGGTTGTTTGGCCGGCAGAAGGTGTGTCATCTGTGACTGTTTCAACAGCACCTGCTGGTGATGAAGTTGTTGCAACAAATTGCAGACCATCTGGTAGGACATCTGTAAGAACAACGTTTTCAAAGTTGTAATACTCAGAAACGTAATAGTTAAGCGTAAATGTAATCCGTTCGCCGTATTCAACGATGTTGGTATTCACTGACTTATTTACAGTGATATAAGCTGCTGTTACTGGTTCTGGAACGTCATCGCTCGGCGTATGCGTGGTGCCATCGCGGGTGATGTTTCC
>JAHDBS010000063.1:0-6195 GCA_020630225.1 Anaerolineales bacterium
CATCTGACTTGATGCCAGGTGAAGTTGGTGCAGGTTCATTCTGGACTGAAATGACCGACTTCGTTGCAGGTAACATCGATCTCGATACCGCAATGCAAAACATCGACGACAGCTGGCCAGCCGGCATCGAAGGTGAAAGCGGTTCTGAAATTGAAGGTGGCGATGACGACAGCGGCGAAGCTGCTGAAGAAGCCGCACCAGCAGGCCCAGCTAACGTTGTGGCTAGCAGCGTAATCGCAACCCCACAAGACGGTGGTTTGGTAACCATTAGTGGTACCGGTACCGCAGGACAAAGCTTCTTGCTGACCCCTGGCGACCAAGCTTCAACCACTGTTGTTGTAGGTGAAGATGGCACATGGAGCACAGACGCAGGTCTTGGCCCAGGTGAACACACCATCTTGTTGCAAGATCTTGACGCTGACGGTAACCCAGTGGGTGTCGCAGCTTCAGTTGTTGTAACGCTCGAATAAGAACTTACTTCTTGTTCAGAATTGTCAGGGCTGTTGATTGGCCCTGACAGTTCAGTTCTTCTCCACAGTGGGTTGGGCACTGTATTGCCCAGCCCACTGAAAGAGCCAATCAATCAACTTTTCTGAAAGTGTTAGACTCCTCTAACCACACCGTTGTCGCGTAACCTACTCAAAACACAATAGTGCCAGGCGGATGAAGCGTCTTCATCACTCTGCCAGTCTTGTGTTTTCACACCAAACAGGACACCACACTATGACAACACTCTCAACACCATATAAAAATCCCGATGATGCTTGGAGCAAGCGCTTACCGAGTATCTTGCTGTGGCTTGTGCTGCTGATTGCCGCGATTGGTTTTCTCTACGTCGGCTTTGAGATCTTGCGCGTCATGGCGTCTACCAACACGCGCCCCAATGACCTAACCGGTCTGGAAGCGTTTGCGTGGAACGTCAGGGAAATCTTCTTCTTTGACACCAGTGACGCAGAAGGGGCTGGTCTGTTTATGGCCAATCGCGTGATTACGGTTTTGCTGGCAATTTGTTGGGGAGTCGGCGGCGTTGCAGCGCTGTTTGTCTTGTTCAACAATTTTGTTGAATCATTTCCGCGCCTCATTATGCAGGCCTTGCAGCCTTATGTGTTTGTGGGTCCAGCTGTCCTGATCTTGTTCTACTACTTAGCGTTACCAACAATCCGGACGTTATGGTTTAGCTTCTTTGACAACTCAGGCGTACCACCACCCGAAATCTTTAGCTTCATGACGGAGCCAGAGGCGTTCCGCGAAGGGATTGATAAGCAATGGGTGGGCTTGCAAAACTATATCGATGTATTCACTCGCGATGACATGCTAGAGGCCTTCCGCAACAATCTGTTGTGGATTGTCATCGGCGCAACAATGTCGGTGGTAATGGGGCTGATTATCGCGACGCTAGCAGACCGTAGCCGTTTTGAATCGTTGGCAAAGTCACTCATCTTTTTGCCGATGGCGATCTCAATGGTTGGGGCAGGGGTAATCTGGAACTTCATCTATGAATTCCGCGATGCATCAACCGAGCAGATTGGTTTGCTCAATGCCATCATTGTGCGGCTTGGGTTCCAACCGCGGTCGTGGATTACAGGGGGGCTTTGGATCAACGAGTTCTATGAGACCTTGCCACCATGGCTTGGTTTCTTAGATGGTCGTCTGGACTGGATCAATAACATCTTTCTGATTGTGATCGTAATCTGGCTCCAAACCGGGTTTGCAATGGTCATCTTCTCTGCGGCGTTGAAAGGCATTCCAGCCGATTTGATTGAAGCCGCCAAGGTTGATGGCGCTTCTGAAATTCAAATTTTCTTCCGCATTATGTTGCCATCCATCCGCGGGACCATTTTGACTGTTGCGACAACAGTCGTAATTTTCACGCTGAAGATTTTCGACGTGGTGCGGGTAATGACCGGTGGGGCGTTTGGAACTGACGTGATTGCGAATAAGTTCTATGTTGAGCGCTTTACGCAGCAGAACCACGGGTTCGCTTCAACAATTGCAATCATTCTTTTGCTGGCAGTTGTGCCAGTCATGATCTACAACTTGCGTGATTTCCGCAAACGGGAGACGTTCTAATGACTAATCGTAAATCTTCTTGGACCGTCAATATTATTTTGGCCATTTTGGTCATTATTTGGACAATCCCGACGTTTGGGTTGTTTATCTCATCATTCCGCCAACAGTTTGATATTCAAACCTCTGGTTGGTGGAAAATTTTGCCGCACCGTGAATGGGTAGCGCTGGAAGAAATGGAAATTCCAGAAGACCTTGATCGTGATGGCGTCATGGAAATTATGGGTGCAACTGGGACTTTCAAAGAGTTCCGTGAAGGCATTAGTACGCCAGATGGCACGCGCCAAATTACGTGGGTTGGGAATAAGCGACTTGGGCGTTTAGAAATTCAAGAGCAACAGTGGGTGAGTGGGTTTGACCTGACCTTAGACAATTACGTCAATGTGCTGTCTGGGAAAGAATTCGAAGGTGTGGACACTAAAGGCTCTGCCGAGACGCAGCAGGTTGCCCCAATGGGCATTGCGTTCCTCAACAGTATTGCAGTGACAGTGCCTGCCACGATTATTCCAATTCTGATCGCGGCTTTTGCAGCTTACGGCTTTTCATGGATGCGCTTCCGTGGGCGGCGGGCCATGTTCATCATGGTGGTGGCGTTGCTCGTGGTGCCTTTGCAATTGGCATTGGTGCCCGTATTGCGCGATTACAATCGCTTGGAAATTAATGGGACGTTCATGGCGCTCTGGCTGGCGCACACTGGGTTTGGTCTACCGCTGGCGACGTATCTGCTTTACAACTACATCAGCGATTTACCACGAGACATTCTCGAGTCGGCCTTTGTCGATGGCGCGTCACATTTCACCGTGTTTACTCGGCTGATCTTGCCTTTGTCTGTGCCGGCATTGGCCTCATTCGCAATTTTCCAATTCCTTTGGGTTTGGAATGACTACCTCGTCGCACTGATTTTCGTTGGCGCAAAACAAGACTCAATGCTGGTCACCATGCAACTCGCCGAAATGATCGGGGAGCGTGGTCAGGACTGGCACTTGCTCACTGCTGGCGCCTTCGTCAGTATGATCTTGCCGCTGACAGTGTTCTTCTCACTGCAACGGTACTTTGTCCGCGGTCTACTCGCCGGGTCAGTCAAAGGATAAATTAGACAGAGAAGAGAGACAGAGACAGAGGCTAGTGTGCGTCAGATTTACGACGGTTGCTAGCAGAAAAAGTTCTCTGTCTCTGTCTCTAGCCCGCAGGGCGGTTCTCTCTACTCCATATGTCTTTCAAAAATAAGGTAATGCTCATCACCTACCCGGATTCGCTGGGTGGGGATCTTCGTGCGCTGCATGGTGTTCTCAATGTGCAGTTCAAAGACTGGTTTGCAGGCGGTGTTCATATTCTGCCGTTCTTTCCGTCGTCTGGGGATCGTGGATTTTCGCCGCTGACCTACTTGGAGATCGAACCGAGTTTTGGTGACTGGGACGACATGAAAGCGATTGGCGCAGACTATGACGTGATGGCCGATTTGATGGTCAACCACATCTCGCGGCATTCGGTTTATTTCAAAGATTTTCAAAAATATGGCCGCGCGAGTGAGTGGGCCGATCTGTTCATCACGCTCGACAAAATTTGGCCGGATGGCAACCCGCCACAAGCCGATGTCGATAAGATTTTCCTGCGCAAACCAGAACATCCTTTTTCAGATATTGAAATTGAAACGACTGGAGATGTCGAGCGCATCTGGACGTCTTTTGGCAATCGCGTTGATTGGGCCGAGCAAATTGATCTTGATGTCTACAGTGAAAAGACGCAAGACTTGCTCAAGTATTTCTTCAAGCACTTGTCAGAAAATGGCGTCCGTATTATTCGCTTAGATGCAGTTGGGTATGTCACCAAGAAGCCAGGGACTAGCTGCTTCTGGATTGAACCAGAAATTTATGACTTCATTGCGTGGGTAACCAAGGTCGCCAATGAAGTGGGGTTGGAACTGCTGCCTGAGGTGCATGCGCATTATGACATTCAATTTGCATTAGCAAAGCATGGCAGCCGCGTGTATGACTTCGTGTTGCCTGCAATGGTGCTGCACACGCTGTATAACGGCAATGGTGAGAAGCTCAAAGACTATCTCAAAGTTTGTCCGCGTGATCAATACACCACGTTAGACACTCACGACGGTATTCCTATTCAGCCCGATATGGATGACCTGCTAACCATTGATGAATGTCAGGCCATTGTGCAGACATGTATGGATCGCGGTGCGAATCTAAATCGCATTTTGGGCAAAAACAAAAAACGTGAAGACTTCGACGCACACCAGATCAACATCACCTACTACGATGCGGTCGGGCGCGATGATGATACATACATCGCCGCGCGGGCTATTCAATATTTCTCGCCCGGTGCGCCACAGGTGTATTACGTAGGCGCGTTGGCTGGTGAAAATGACTATGCCGCGCAAGACGCGCAAGGCGAAGGGCGCGCAGTCAATCGGCACAATTACACTGTGGCCGAAATTGGCACAGCGATGCAGCGTGACGTTGTCCAACGCCTGCGCCGACTGACCATCTTCCGCAATCGCCATCCCGCATTTGATGGCGAATTACTCGTCCTAGACTGCGAAATCAATCAGGTCAGCTTGCGCTGGACCAAAGACAATCAATACTGCCAACTCGACCTTGATCTCAGCAAAATGCAATGCGGGATTGTGTATACGAATGAGTTGGGTGAATTAGAGGTATATCATCCGTAAAAAACTAAAGGCTAATAGCTAATGTGTTCAAGACAAGGCTTGCACTTAGTACATTAGCTATTAGCCGATTAGCAATTAGAAACATGAAATCTTTTCCAAAAAACTTCCTCTGGGGTGCGGCCACGTCTGCTTATCAAATTGAAGGCGCGTGGAATGTGGATGGGCGTGGCCCCTCGCACTGGGATACCTTCTCGCAAACGCCGGGAAATACGCGCAATGGTGAGACGGGTAACGTTGCTTGTGACCATTACCATCGTTACAAAGAAGATGTCGGCATCATGGCGGAAATTGGGCTGAAAGCCTATCGATTTTCAGTGTCATGGCCGCGTATTCTGCCTGATGGTAAAACCATCAATCAGGCTGGTTTAGATTTCTATAGCCGCTTGGTAGACGAATTGCTTGAAAACGATATTGTGCCGTTTATTACGCTGTATCACTGGGAATTGCCGCAGACCTTGGAAGACATGGGGGGCTGGCCTAACCGTGAGATCGCGAAATATTTCGTGGACTTAGCCGATGTGACAAGCCGCACGCTTGGTGACCGCGTCAAAAACTGGATCACGCACAATGAGCCTTGGTGTACCGCGATGCTTAGTCATCAGGTTGGCTTGCATGCGCCGGGTAAGAAAGACTGGCAGCAAGCGCTGAGCGCTGCACACACCGTGTTGCTCTCGCATGGCATGGCAATGGACACGCTGCGCACCAACGTGCCAGATGGTGAACACGGCATTGCGCCAAATTTTGAGCCGGCTTATCCACTAACGCGTACCAAAGAAGCGCTCGACGGCGCACGCATTTGGGACGGCTACTACATCCGCTGGTTCAACGATCCGCTCTTTGGGCGGCAGTACCCAGCAGATATGGTGGATTACTACACCCGCACGGGCAAACTGCCAAACGGCCTCGACTTTGTTCAAGACGGCGACTACGACATCATCTCCACGCCGAATGACTTTATTGGCATCAATAATTACACCCGCCAACGCATGGAAGGGATGTTGGAACTAGATGACTTCCAAACCTCTGCCACGCCTAATCCGGGTGCGGAATATACCGAAATGAACTGGGAAGTGTATCCAGATGGGTTGTATGACCTCATCAATCGGATGCACTTTGACTATCAAGCGCCGAAGCTCTATATCACCGAAAGCGGCTGTAGCTACGGCGACGAACCAGACGCCGACGGTCGCGTGCGCGACGAACGCCGCACCCGTTACTATGCCCGACATGCGGACGCCGTCCACCGCGCTATTCAAAGTGGCGCTAACGTCGCTGGCATGTTTATGTGGTCCCTCATGGACAACTTTGAATGGTCGCTAGGCTACTGCCAACGCTTTGGCATGGTGCACGTGGACTATGAAACGCAGAAGCGCACCATCAAAGACAGTGGTTACTGGTACAAAGACACGATTGCCCGGAATGGGCTGATTGACTAAATGGTAATT
>JAHDBS010000063.1:6295-9339 GCA_020630225.1 Anaerolineales bacterium
AATTAGCCTTTAGCTTTTAGAAAAATATCTTCAAAAATGACTAAGAATTCAGAATTTACCTGGTGGAAACACGGCGTTATCTACCAAATTTACCCACGTAGTTACATGGATACCAATGGCGATGGAATCGGTGATTTGCCGGGGATTACGTCGCGCTTGGATTATTTGCAATGGCTGGGCGTTGATGCAATTTGGATCAGTCCGTGTTTCAAGTCGCCGATGGATGACTTTGGCTACGATGTGGCTGACTATCGCGCCATTGATCCGATGTTTGGCACGATGGAAGACTTTGAAAATCTGTTGGCTGCTGCACATGAACGTGATTTGAAAGTGATTTTGGACTTTGTGCCAAATCACTCTTCACATGAGCACGAATGGTTCAAGGAATCACGGAGCTCACGCGACAATCCCAAGGCCGATTGGTACACCTGGCGCGATGCAAAACCAGACGGTTCGCCGCCAAATAATTGGGTGGCAGTCTTTGGTGGGTCAGCGTGGGAATGGGATGAAACCCGCCAGCAATACTATCTGCATATGTTCCTGAAGGAACAGCCAGACTTGAACTGGCGTAACCCAGACGTCAAAGCCGAAATGCTAGATACACTCCGCTTCTGGCTCGACAAAGGTGTCGATGGCTTCCGCGTAGATGTGGCCCACTTCTGCATGAAGGACCCTGAACTGCGCGACAATCCGGTCAACGAAAACCGCGAGACGTTCTTCAAAGACAAAGGCGCGTGGGATTCATTGCATCATGTCAATGACTCGGGGCATCCGGACATCCATCAGTTGTTCCGTGAATTCCGCAATGTGTTCAATGAGTTTGACCACATTAGCCCGCGCTACTCCATTGGTGAAATTCACCTCGAAGACACCGAAGAGTGGGGTACGTACTATGGCAATGATGATGAACTGCACATGCCGTTCAACTTTAAGCTACTAAGTGCAGACTGGACCGCCGCTGCCGTCCGCGGCGTCGTTGATGAAATGGAGGCCGTTGTGCCAGCGCACGGCTGGCCAAATGCTGTGCTTGGCAACCATGATGAACCACGCATTGCTGCGCGTTACGGCGTCGAAAACGCCCGTCTAGCGGCCATGTTGCTGCTCACTTTGCGCGGGACACCAACCATGTACTATGGTGATGAACTCGGCATGCCGGACACGCATATTCCTGCGGACAAACAACAAGATCCGTGGGGCTTGCGGGTGCCAGGGCTTGACCTAGGGCGTGACCCTGAACGCACGCCAATGCAATGGGATGCCGGTGAATTTGCGGGCTTCTCTGAAGCAGAACCGTGGTTGCCAGTTGGCGATGACCTTGAAACTTACAACGTTGTTTCACAAAAAGCTGAAGGTGAATCCACTCTGAACTTCTATCGGTCACTCTTGCAATTACGCAAAGACGAGGCTGCGTTACATGCTGGTGACTACACACCGCTAAACGTAGCGGCTGACAACGTTTATGTGTATGAACGACACACTGCTGATAGCAAGATCATTGTTGCCTTGAACTTCTCAGGTGAGGAACGAGATGTTACGCTCCCTGCCTCAGGAGCTGTCCTGCTTTCTTCACACGCCTCATCGCAATTAGACGGCACTTCGCTGCGGCTATCAGCGAACGCTGGGTGTATCATTAAGGTGTAACGTAAACATTCCACCACTCAAAGTCCTTACGAGGACTTTGAGTGGTATTCCGTAAACACCATATGGACTCCGTCTTAGACTTCCTTTTTGAACTCCGCCAAAATAATAACCGCGAATGGTTTGACCTCAACCGCAAGCGCTACCAAGCTGTAAAAGCTGAAACGGAAGCGTTTATTGATAGCCTCATCGAAGGTATCAATGACTTTGATGAGCTTGGACCGCTATCTGCAAAGCAGTGTATGTTTCGCCTCTTCCGCGACACCCGGTTTAGCAAAGATAAAACGCCATACAAAAACAACTTTGGCGGCTATATTTGCGTTGGTGGGCGCAAAGCAGGGAATGCGGGGTATTACTTGCATATCCAACCTGGAGAATCATTCATTGGCGGTGGGCTGTACATGCCTGACAGCAAACGACTAGCCAAGATTAGAGCTGCGATTGCAGACGATGCTAGCCGTTTTCATGCGATCAATGCTGACCCTAATTTTCAATCATGGTATGGCAACTTTACTGGCCCAACCGTCAAGAGCGCACCGCGTGGCTACAAAAAAGATCACCCTGAAATTGAACTGTTGCGTCTGAAGTCGTTTACAGGCACGAAAGCCGTTACAGATGCAGAAGTGACCGCGCCTGCGTTTCGCGCACAGGTGCTTGAAGGATTTCAGGCACTGACGCCGTTGATTAAACTGATGAATCGGGTAACGGCTGGAATCGAAGCTTAGAGAAAGGCGTTCTACACCTCTTATGTTTGATAAGCACGTTTTTGTGGGCATTGACCCAACCGCAGGCAAGCGCGAAGCGAATGTCGCTATTCTTGATTCAGAGATGCGCACGATTTATGAAGAATCGTTACCGATGGATAAAGTTGCTGCGCAGATTGATAAATATCCAAAAGTAATTTGTGCATTGGACGCGCCACTTGGCCCAAACATAGGGCTGTTGGCAAACCCAGAAACACGGGCTGACTATGGGCTAGATCCAGAAGGCAAAACGTGGGCGGACTTCAAGGTGAGCGAATATATGCTGCGTCAGCATGGCATCAAGCTCTATAACACGCCGCGTGACCCTGAAAAAGTGCCAAGTTGGATGGTGGCTGGGTGGAAGCTAGTCTCCGAACTGCGCGAACTCGGCTTTGTGAACTATCATCCCGAAGATACCCGCAGCGCGCGCCAGTTATTTGAGATCCATCCGCATGCGAGCTATGCGGTGCTTTTAGGCGTTATTCCGCGGAAGAAAGACACTCTCGAAGGTCGCATGCAGCGCCAGTTGCTGCTGTTTCAAGAGCAAATTGATGTGGCTGACCCCTTGCGTATGTTTGATGACATTACGCGGCATCACATGCTGAAGGGAGATTGGCAAATCGAAGGGCTGCGTACTCATGACGAACTGGACGCGCTCATTGG
>JAHDBS010000063.1:9439-16208 GCA_020630225.1 Anaerolineales bacterium
TTGAGATCTGCACCGCGAGCCCAGCGTTTTAGGCGTGGAATATGCCGGATGTCATCCAGCGCAACGTATTCTTCCAAGATTGGATTGAACCGATGATAGCGACGTCCCAGCAAGCGCGTACATTGATAGTGCGCAACTCCAGAACCACCATCCATCAATAATTCAAGCAATGGCAACTCAAACGGGGGATCACTATCTGGTTTCCGGCGAAAGGCCCATTGTGACCAACCCCAGTCAGAATTGTAAGCTTCAATAAATTTGCGGTTTCGCCCAGTGCCAATGGACAGCATCACAAGCTCGTCTAAGAACTGGCTGCCGGTGTTGGCATCAAGTGCTTGGGCTAACGCAGCCATACTAGGGTTGTTTGCCACTACCCCGCCATCTACATACCCTTGAAAAACCGGAAAATACGTTGGGGCTGCTGCTGAGCGCATGATGACGTCAATCACGCGTTCATTTGAGTCTTCACTGTGGTCAAAATTATGGAAGAACTTTGGCTTCCACATCCGTTCGCCGCTGCGGGTGCGGGATGAAAGATCAAAGGCTGGGACTAAAATGCGCGAGTCAAGGTCGCGTAAGCGCATGTCGCCGAAGTAGCGCGTCAGAATTTTGCGCATGCCAACGTGGTTATATTGGGCACCTACAGCAAAGCCCAAATCGCTCAGGTTGTCTCGGCGCGAGTCAGCGAAGACATCGTCGGCGAAGTTTTCATAAAACTCGCGTAATTGACGGGGGGTATAGCCAGCGGCTAACCCGACCGCAATAATGCTCCCGGTGGAAGTGCCAGCAAACAAGTTGACGCTGCCAATGGAGCCGGGATGCGCTGCCTCTAGCTGCTCTAAAACAGTCGCAGTGTAAATGCCACGAACACCACCACCGTCGAGACTAAGAATACGATAGCCTTTCATCTGCATAATTATAGCGAGGCGGAAGACCATTGAAAATAAAAAATGCCTACAAAACTGTAGGCATTTTTATGGTGTGAAGCTTTGTCTAACAAAGGCAAAGCTTCATATCGTTGCGAACAACGGTGTATTAGGCAGCGTTTGCGGTCAGTCCTTGGTTACGGTTGCGCAGCCAAATGATGCAAGCTCCGATCCCAGCTAAGATCACGAAGATGCTGACAGCCCAGCCAACAAATGGAATTGCCCGAATGATTTGATAGATAAGCAAGCCAATCAGCAGAGCGATGTAGCGATTGGCGCCTTCCATTAGGTTGCGGTCTTGGCGTGCGAACAATTCGCTACCGACTAAGTATGCAGCTGCAATTTTGCTTAGCGAGAAGGCAACAAAACTGAACAACACTATCAGACCAAAGATGCTCAAGCCACCAAAGCTAAACACAGTACCGGACAGTTGCCCAAAGCTAATCAATCCTGCGAGCATGGAGACCAAAATCAGCACCCCGATTGCAACTGGAATAGCGAACAGGAAGACAACAAAGCTAAGCGCACCCCAACCTGTGCTCGGTAGGAACTTTTGGCGCATGATTGTGCTGACTTTGTTTGGAACACTTGGAATTAGCCACAAGAGCAAGGAGCCAACAATTGCCAGTGCAATGAATTCGCCAATACGTTCTGTTACAGCGCTCCAAATACGGGTTTGGACAGACACCTCAACAGGTTCAGACCCGTTAGCAGCAACAGCTTCGGTGTAGTTTACGCTACCACCAACATCCAGCCCGTCTAGACTTTGTTCTGCTTCACTTTCGTAGTTCAAGTCACCACCAATTGTGGCATTGCTGCCAATGGTAAGACCCGGTGCGATGTAGTCAATGTCAATGTCGGGCATGTTTGGATTAAAGCGCTTCATCCATTCTTCCATTTGTTGTGGGTCGAATTCTTCCGCGTCACTTTCTGAACCTACACCTAAGTTTGCGTCACCACCAATGTTGCCATTGAGTGCAACGCCCATCCCGCCTGCGTTGACATCGCGACCGACATCACCATCTAGCAAGACTTGGAAGCCGCCCCCAAAGATGCTACGCGCAACTTCGCTGCCGTCCGCAAATTCAAGGCTATTGCCGCCGCCATAGAAGCTACCTGCAATAGCAGCACTTTCCCCAACATTGATCAATTGACCGCCGATAAAGACGCTGCCGTTGATCTCGCCATTGATGGTGACAATTGAACCACCGCCAAAGACGTTCCCGTTTACGGTGCCGTTGATGACAACCTCGGTTGCGCCAACAAAGACATCGCCGTTGACGGTGCCGTCAATTTTGACTTTGTTACCGCCAATAAATAAATCGTCATCGATAGTCTCCCCAGCTTCGATGATGACATTGTCGCCGCTTTCCGTTGTTTGCGCAGCAACAGGTGCTGCAACCATGAGTATGAGCATTGCTGCCAATGTCATACTGATTGCTAGAAAACGTTTCATTGATAAACCTCCTGAATAATTTGGCATGGACCTATGCCAATGTGAACATCATGTATGCAACTCTGTACGCACAAGTGTCCCAAACGTTGCACTTGTATATTGATATAAACCCGTTATAGGTTGGTGGGACTTCGTCCCCTTTGGCTATGAATAGCTAGCGTTGATCTGTGACGTATGCTGTTTACTTGCCTGTGCCAAGGCTGTGTTGGCTGATCCAGCTAGTAATGAAGTCGGCTGTCGCTGGATTTGCGACGAGGTCGAGATGTTTTGCGTCGACAACTTGATGCAAACTGGCTTGCGGTGCATGTTGAGCATAGACGGGCGCAAATTCAGTTGCAAACAGCGCCTCATCTTCTGTTCCAATCACCGTAATCATTGGCGCTGCATTTGTCTCTAGCTCTGTTGCGTAGTCAACCGGCGAAAAAGATTCGTTGAGACGATAAGAATAGTGTTGGACTTGCAGACCGTCATCTACGCTTGCTGGTTTGTTGAAAAACAATACAGGAGTCGCGTTGAAGGCGCGAATGCGTACATTATTGAACATTGCCAGACCTGCATAGCGGCGCAGTGAGACTTGGACCCAGCCACCTGAGTTTTCACGCACAGTCGGCGCTTGGTAGCCAAGGTAAGGTGCGAGCAAGATTGTGCCATCAAATTGCGGGAGGCTAGATCCGCCGTAGCGAACAGCAAGCCCACCTCCTGAAGAGTGACCGCCAAGCAAGATGTTCGCATTTGGATATGCCGCGCGCAATGTACTCAGTAAATCAGCAACATCATGCTCTAGTTGACCTATATAGCTAACATCACCCGGTGCGCCTAACATTGATTCGCCATGCCCGCGTAAATCAGGAACAATCACAGTTGCGTTTTGCGTTTCATTCAGGGCATTGGCAAGAGGCACTAAGTAGCGGCCTTCTGAGCCTGAACCGTGCATTAGAACGATGATAAGTTCATCACCACCTGTGATTTCACGCAAAAACAGAGTTGACCCGTCTCTTGCGGTGTAGCTCGTTTCTGTTGCTTGAATGCCAGCAATACTTTCAATATCAAGGACGCTGAAGTCCAGCCCTTCTGTGACCGGCTGTTGTTTGAAAGGTAGTAGAGTGAGCGTGAGAGCAATGGTCAAGTAAATGACAGGCGTTAGTGCAATGGAGATCAGTAGTTGTTTCATGGTGTTTCTTCTTTCTATGAGACAAACAGAGTGTTGTTTGCTGTGCCCATAGAATAGAGAACAACAGGTCATATGCAGCAGTGCCGATGGTCATGTGTAGGGTCACCTAAACAGAGGTTCTTAATTGCTTAATTGGTGAACTTTTGAATGACTTAATGAAGGGTGCGCATTAGCAGCAGTTTCAATAATTCAAGCAGTCTACTTTGGACTTCAGATAAATGTGTTGCATTCATGAGTGCAACCGTGGGTTTTCATAACATCACTAATCATTCAGCAATTAAGCAATTCAACAGTTAATCAATTTTCTGAACCTACGTTAAATAAAAACAGAGGCCAGCGGCCTCTGCTCATTTCTCTGTATAAAACGCCTGAGCTACTTTCCAGAAGAAAGAGTGCCCGTCTCAACAATGCGCCGGCGATATTTCACCAAGACGTTTCCAAGCGCTGTTTCAAGATCTACATCGGTAGCATTTGCCAAGGTGATGAGAGAAAAGAAGGCATCGCCCATTTCGCTTTCCCAATTCTTAGTTGGAATAAATTCACGTTTGCCATAATCTGTAGATTTGAGCGCTTCTTTTGCAAGCTCGCCAACTTCAGCAAGCACGTCTAATAGACGCGCATTGACATCAACATGAATACCTTGGGCATCCATAAATTGCCCAACAGATTTTTGATAGCGTGGAAATTCTTCCGGGACGATTGACATTAGACCTCCGTAGTGTGAAGGAATTATAACGGCATCTCTAAAATCTTGAATGGTGACTTTAGATAATAAAGGACACCAAACGTGTAATATCCAATTCAATATTAGGTGCTAAATTGGCCGTGGGCGGATTGATACGAGTATAATCACCCGCGTTATGAAATTAGCCGTCAATGGATGGTTCCTCGACCAGCTTGCTACTGGCTCTGGTCAGTATCTACGTTATTTATTTGCCAATCTGCCTAGTGTAGATCCGACAATTGAAGTGCATTTTCTGGTACCCGGTGAGTCCAGTGCATTTGAATTACCAGCCGATCTTGCATATGTGCATGTCCATCCGCTTGGTGGCGGCCGGAGTAATGTTGATAAGGTGCGCTTTGAGCAGCAGCGAGTCCCGAAAGCAGCCCGTGCAATTGGCGCTGATCTGATTCACATTCCATACTGGGCGCCACCGCTGCGTTCAAAAGTGCCGTTTGTTGTCACAGTGCATGACATCATCCCGATTTTGTTGCCGGAACATCGTGGGTCTTTACAGAATATGATGTATACCTCGTTGGTAAGTGCCGCCACCCGTGGGGCTGCGCACATCATTACAGACTCGCACAGTGCGCGCTTGGATGTCATGGAACACTTGAAAATACCGACCGACAAGGTCACAACGGTGTACCTTGCGGTGACAGATGACTATCAGCCAAGTACAAAGCTGCGACCTGCGGCGGAAATCAAAGATAAGTACGGTCTGCCGGAAAATTACCTGCTGTACATTGGGGGCTTCCATAAACGGAAGAATGTCCATCGGATTTTGGCAGGGTGGACGTGGGCAGCCGGGCCGATTGGCGACTTCTATCCACTAGTAATTGCTGGGTCTTTACCAACTCCGGACGGCAAGTTGTTCTATGACCTGCCCGCGCTCGCTGAAGATTTAGACATTACTGACTCAGTGCGCTTCATTGGACGCGTTGCTGAGGAAGATAAGATTGCGCTTTATCAAGGTGCCACCGCGTTGATTTTTCCATCTAGCTACGAAGGGTTTGGGTTACCGCCGTTAGAAGCAATGGCTTGTGGTATTCCTGTGGTTACTAGTGACAAATCATCTCTGCCTGAAGTCGTAGGCGATGCGGCATATTTATTGCCAGACTTAGAAGACACGCGCAAAATTGCATCAACTATGATCGGTCTGACGATCGATGAAGAATTACACAGCGAGCTAAGTGCAAAAGGTGTTAAGCAAGCCGAAAAATTTAGCTGGCAAAAAACAGCAGCAGAAACAGTTGCTGTTTACAAAAAGGTGGTGGGTTAGCTCATAAGTTGACGCGTTAGCTGGTGCATTTAATTAACCAGCTAAGCTATCAGTTTGCTAATCTTCCAACCACTCTGGAGGCAACCTATGAATACACTTGGCTTTGATGACAAAATTGTCACGATTGAACGTCATATTCAAGAGCAGCAAAAGCAAATCCCACATGCGACAGGTCAACTTACTGGGCTATTACAGGATATTGCATTAGCCGGCAAGATGATTGCCAGCCGCACGACTCGTGCGGGTTTAGCGGAAATTATTGGCGCGACGGGGGAGACGAATGTCCAAGGGGAGGCTGTTCAACTGCTCGATATTTACGCACATCAGACTTTATTTCGGCTCAATGATCACACTGGTCGTTTGTGTGCCATGGGGTCAGAAGAAGAGGAAGAGCTAATCCAAATCCCAGACCAGTATGATAACGGTGACTATGTTCTACTCTTTGATCCACTAGATGGCTCGTCTAACATTGGTTACAACGTCAGTGTCGGGACGATTTTTACAATTTTCCGCCGCGTTACGCCTTCAGGCCCAGGTCAATTGGAAGACGCACTCCAACCGATGCGACGCATTGTGGCTGCTGGCTACATTGTCTATGGCTCTAGCACCATGATGGTCTATAGCTGTGGCAATGGTGTGGACGGCTTTACGCTTGACCCAAGCGTCGGAGAGTTTTTGTTGTCACATCCGAACATCAAGCTGCCAGCGGAGCCAAAATATTGGAGCGGCAACGTTAGCTACTATCCGACTTGGACAAAGGGCGTAAAGGCCTACAGCGACTGGCTAGTGAACGGTTGTGAAGGGCAGTACAACATGTCCATGCGTTACATCGGTTCGATGATTGCCGACGTACATCGTTTGTTGCTGAGCGGGGGGATTTTCTTCTATCCGCAAGAAGCGGCGAAGACCCAAGCGAAGTTGCGCTTGTTATATGAAATCTTGCCGATGGGCTTTTTGGTACGCCAAGCAGGTGGCTATGTCTCTAATGGCGACGGCCCAATCTGGGATATTCAACCTGATGACTTGCATCAACGGATGGCGGTGTACATGGGAAACCGCGACTTAGTCGAAAAAGCCGAAGCCTTCATTGCTGAACACGATAAGTAACCCTCGTTATCTAAGGGCTATCAAAAAAGGCGTCTCATTGCGAGACGCCTTTTTTATTTCAAATACTACCCATTGTCCCGCTCAGTCTTGAGCGCTTTCAACGCGT
>JAHDBS010000539.1 GCA_020630225.1 Anaerolineales bacterium
GCAAGCGATAGTGAGCTTGTATTTGTTTATTTGCCAACACAAAAGCGGTATGCCTCTAGCTGGGTTGACCATGAAACGTTTTTGTTTCGGAACCGTATTATTGACATTGTAGAAAGTTTGGATGTCACTGTTATTGACATGCATGACGCTTTTAATGAAGCAGATGATCCGCTTGCATATTACCCGTTTGGGTTAGACGGACATTACACACCGGAAGGGTATCAATTAGTTGCAGATGCAATTGTTGAGCACTTCAACGAAAATCAGTAGGTCTGATATTGAACACACTCAAATCTATTTTTAGCCCGGTTTGGGAATGGTGGAAACGAGTCGGTAAAGTCATTGGGGATTTCATTGCCCGCGTGATTTTGACTGCGTTTTATTTCACCATTTTTGTGCCATTTGCGCTTATTACTATCTTGTTCCAAGACCCATTGGGATTGAAAACGAAAACCGAAGGCTCTCATTGGCAAGAGTCTGATATCGATGTTTCTACGGAAGCACAAGCGAGGCAGCAATACTAGATGTACGTTTTAGGCATTAGCTGTTACTACCACGACTCCGCTGCCGCCCTTTTAGAAGATGGCGTGCTGATTGCGGCTGCTGAAGAAGAGCGCTTTACACGAATAAAGCATGACTTTAGCTTTCCAGACAACGCTGTCGAATTTTGTCTCAACACAGCAGGCATTACCCCAGAAGATATTGATTACATTGTCTTTTATGAAAAGCCGTTCAAGAAATTTGAGCGTTTGCTGCTGACCACGCTAAGCACTTTTCCTAAGTCATGGGCTGTGTTTCGCGAAGCAATGGTGGCTTGGTTCAATGAAAAGCTCTGGGTGAAAGGCGAAATTGTCCGTAAATACCCAATTTCTGCAAAGAAAGTCCTGTTTGTAGATCATCACTTAGCGCACGGTGCGAGCTCGTTCTTCGCCTCTCCATACAAGGATGCAGCTGTTGTGACCTTAGATGGTGTTGGTGAATGGGCCACAACCACCATCAGCAAAGCGACTGCGGACTGGGACGGCACCAGCGAAAACAAAATCGATGTGTTGCGTGAGATCAAGTTCCCGCATTCGCTAGGGTTACTCTACTCAGCATTTACCGCGTTTTTGGGTTTCCGCGTCAATAATGGTGAATATAAAGTGATGGGCATGGCCCCTTACGGCACGCCACGCTACAAAGACAAAATTCATCAAGTCGTGGACTTTGCGAGCGATGGTAGCTTCCGCTTGAACATGGAGTATTTCACCTTCCATCACTCGGTAAAGCGTGCCTTTGGACCAAAATTCGAAGAGGTCTTTGGGCCGCCACGGGTGCCTGAAAGTGAATTCTTCTGCGAGACGACCCACCCTGGCAAGTCTCACCCAGATTGGGACGATGCTTACGCAGCCCAGTGCCAGCACTATGCTGATATTGCGGCAAGCATTCAGAAAGTAACAGAAGAGGCGGTGTTGCAAATTGCAGAAGAAGCCTATCAGCTAACGGGATCTAAGAATCTCTGTTTGGCAGGTGGCGTTGCGCTAAATAGTGTGGCAAATGGCCGGTTGGCGCGCGAGTCACGCTTTGAAAATATTTATATTCAATCTGCGGCGGGCGACTCTGGTGGTGCGTTGGGCGCTGCGCTGTATGCCTACCATGCCGTGCTTGGCAAGCGTCGGACGTTTGTGCAAGAGCACAGCTACTGGGGCGCAAGCTACTCCCGCGACTACATCCGCAACTTCTTGACCAAGAGTGGCATTGCTTTTGAAGAAGCAAAGTCTTTGGATGAGCAAGCAGACTGGATGGCTACGGATCTTGAGGCAGGGAAGGTGATTTCACTGTACCAAGGTCGCGCAGAATGGGGGCCACGCGCACTTGGTAACCGCTCGATTTTGGCTGACCCACGGCGTGAGGCGATGAAGGAAACAGTCAATGTCTCTATTAAGTTCCGCGAACCTTTCCGGCCTTTTGCGCCGGCAATTTTGGAAGAGGCTGCCCCTGAATTCTTCGACGACTTAGGTGACCCAGACGGGAACTATCCGTTGCGTTATATGCTGACGGTTTACCCGATTGCCGAAGAGAAGCATAGTGTTATTCCGGCGGTCACCCACCGCGGGGGCACAGGTCGCTTGCAAACGGTGCGCTCTGAATGGAATCCGCTGTATCATGCGATGATCAAAGAATTTGGAGACCGAACTGGCGTGCCAGTGGTTTTGAATACGTCGTTCAATTTGCGCGGTGAGCCAATTGTGAACACCCCAGAGAACGCCTACAATACATTTAGTAACAGTGGCATCGAAGCGCTCTATCTAGAGAACTTTGTGGTGCGCAAGAAGTAAGCTTATGAAAGGTTTTTTCCGCGGCTTAGCCGCCAATTTTGAGAGTTTTGGTGAAGTGCTTTCGTTCATGTGGAAGCGCAAGTTGTGGTGGCTCATTCCCATGGTCACCCTGATGCTCATGTTTGCATTCTTGCTGGTGGCTGCGTCTAGCTCAGGCTTGGGGCCGTTCATTTACACACTCTTCTAAGTTAGAACTATATCGACTTAAATAAAAAACACTTTGCGTAAGCAAAGTGTTTTTTGTAGC
>JAHDBS010000540.1 GCA_020630225.1 Anaerolineales bacterium
CGTTCACTCTTGCAAAGGAGGAAAGGACAACCAAAGTATATGCCTTTCGCTATTTTGCAAGCTGTTTTTACATCCTAAAAACGGGAAATTTGCTCCCCTATTTGCGTGACAGAAGTTCCTAGTTTTGTTCTCGGGTGATCCAGCTCAAATAAAGCGATGACCCAAAGTAGAAAAATGGATAGAACAGCGATAGATACAATAACGCTGGATTTGGATTATAAAAACTTTGGCTCATCATAATCGCAAGCACAATCACCCAAATAACGAGTAACACGCGTTGTAGTGGACGCAGCTGTACAGTCTGATTGAATGACACATATTTGATCGGCACAAATGTCATCAGGCAGAGCAACAGCAATAAGCTTGCATTTACCCACACTGGTAAGCCTAACCAAAATAAGTAAATTACGGCCCCATTCCAGTAAGACGGGAAACCGGTGAAGAAACCATCATCTGTTTTGGCACCGTCATTGGAAAATCCAAATAGCGAAACCATCAACACAAGTGGCAATACCCATACCCATGGCTCAGTAATGATTTCAAACTGCCATGCAAAATAAACGGGTATGAATGTATAGGTGATGTAGTCGATGATGTCGTCAGCGCGGCGGCCATCAAAGGTACTTGCCCATCGTTTGACATTCCAAGCTCTTGCCATTGGCCCGTCGACACCATCAATGAAGACAGTGACAGCCAGCATAGCAACTGCGCGCGCAGCGTTATCTTCTGCAATAGCAATAAGAGCTAAGAAGGCAAAAATTAGACCTGAAGTGGTCCATGCGTGAACAAACCACGCGCGAGCGATGGCAAATTGTTCATTGGATATCATTCGGTTTCCGCGGTGCATAGTGTGATTTTAAGGGTTAAGCTAATGTCACAATTGGTTCAAAAGCGATTTGAATTCTAGTATAACCTGATTTTAGTCCTGCAAAGCGGGTTGCAGACGAAAGAAGATGCTAATCGTTCGAATAACCAAAAAGAGCGGGGCATTTGCCCCGCTCTTTGTATTTAGTTGTGTAGAACTGCTTAGCTAAGTGCGTCTACGACAGATTTCACAAACGCCCCAACCTCAGCGGCAGGATCTTCAGCTGCTCCAGCGAGCTTGACGAGTTTACTCCCAATCACAACCCCATCGGCGATTGTGCCGACCTTAGCGGCTTGCTCTGGGGTGCTAATGCCAAACCCAACTGCCACTGGAGTCTTTGTTACAAAGCCGCGGACGCGTTCAACATACTCACCTAAAGTATCTGAAAGTCCTGTTCGGGCACCGGTAATCCCAGTCACAGAAACGAGGTACGTAAAGCCAGTGGCCTTCTCTGCCACCAGTTCCATGCGGTCGTCCGTGCTGGTTGGTGCAAGCAGATAGATAAGCGCCATGCCATGTTCACGGCAGATGGCATCCATATCGTCAGCTTCTTCCGGTGGTAAGTCTGGAATAACAAAGCCACTCGCCCCGGCCGCTTTTGCATCACGGACGATGTTTTCTAAACCATAGTTCAACAGTGGATTGAAATATCCAAACAAGACCAATGGTGCATCTACGCCACGGGCCCGTAAGCTTTTGACAGCTTCAACACACTTCGGAATCGTGATGCCATTTTTGAGCGCGACTTGCGTGCTGCCTTGGATGGTTGGGCCATCGGCAAGTGGGTCACTAAATGGCATGCCAAGTTCAACAATATCGGCCCCATTGTTGACACAGGCTTCGATAACATCGAGTGACGTATCAAAGTCTGGATAGCCAATGGTGAAGTAAGGAATAAACGCTGGGCGTCCTTGGTTGAACGCCGCCGTAATATGATCGACTGGTTGTGTCATTATTGCATCCCCTCTAGTGCGCCAATTACGGTGTCCAAGTCTTTGTCACCCCGCCCAGAGACGTTGATGATTAGAATTTGATCTTTGCTCATGGTCTTGGCGCGCTTCATGACTTCTGCCACCGCGTGAGAAGATTCCAGTGCTGGAATAATCCCTTCTAATTCGCTGAGCTTTTGTAGCGCTTCTAAGGCTTCTTCATCAGTTGCGTAGGTGTAGAAAGCGCGTTCTTCGTCGCGCAGCCAGGTGTGTTCTGGGCCTACAGCGGCATAATCCAACCCTGCGCTGATGCTGTGCGTCAACGCGATTTGACCGTCGCCGTCTTGCATCACATAGGTGAAGCAGCCGTGCAAAACACCGGGTCGCCCTACTTCTGGGTCTGCAAAACGGGCGGCGTGTTCGCCCCCAGAAATTTGATGCCCCCCAGCTTCAACGCCGACCAGTTCGACATCTTCGTCTGGAATAAAGTCGTGGAAGATACCAATCGCGTTGGAGCCACCGCCCAAACACGCCACAATGCTGTCTGGCAAGCGCCCTTCAGCTTCCATAATTTGCGCGCGGGTTTCTTTCCCAATGCAAGACTGGAAGTCCCGCACAATGGTTGGGTACGGATGTGGGCCAAGCGCTGAACCAAGTAAGTAGTGGGTGGTATCCACGTTGGTGACCCAGTCGCGAATGGCTTCGTTGATTGCATCTTTAAGCGTTTGTGAGCCGCTATCGACGCCGCGGACTTCAGTGCCACAAAG
>JAHDBS010000541.1 GCA_020630225.1 Anaerolineales bacterium
CAACGGTGTCAAAATTGCCAACGACTGGGAAAGCGCCTACTGGGGTGACTTCACCATTGGTGGCGGCGGTGAATATCCAATTGTGGTGTCATATGCGTCATCACCACCAGCCGAAGTGCTGTTCGCAGACCCACCAACCGATGTCGCGCCAACCGCAGCCGTTGTTGCCCCAGACACCTGCTTCCGCCAGATTGAATACGCGGGTGTATTGGCAAACGCCGCTGCGCCAAACTTGGGTGCCGCCTTCATCGAATTTATGCTGAGCCCAGCATTCCAAGAAGACATCCCATTGCAAATGTTCGTCTTCCCTGCGAACGTCAACGCCCAATTGCCAGACGCATTTGTAGAATACGCAAGCATCCCAGAGCAACCAGCATTCGTTAGTCCAGCAGACATCGCCGCCAACCGCGAAAGCTGGATCGAAGCTTGGACCGAGTTGATGTTGCAGTAATGCGCTTACGCGCTAATGTGTAACGTGTAATAAGTGAAGTTTCCGCTGTCTCCATTTCAGAGGCAGCGGATCTTTTCTGCTATGCTGAAGCCTTCAAATGAACAGAAAGTCCTTACTCGTCACTCGTTACTCATTACTTTTATGGGCGCTCCCCCTCCTCTTCCTCACCCTCTTCTACTTCTACCCTCTCACCCGAATCTTCATTGTTAGTTTTGAAGATGGTGGGATTGGCGAAGCTCTGAATAAATTACTAACAAGTTCATATTTGCAGCGGGTATTGCGCTTTACGGTGTGGCAAGCAGCGCTTTCGACGGTGCTCACGTTACTCGCCGGACTGCCAGCAGCTTGGCTAGTCGCACGCTTCGACTTTCGTGGCAAAGCCTTGCTGCGCGCCCTCACCGCCATTCCGTTTGTGATGCCAACGATTGTGGTCGCGACAGGCTTCAATGCTTTGCTCGGCCCGCGCGGTTGGCTCAATCTCGGCGCGATGAACTGGTTTGGCGCAACCGAACCACCGATTGAAATTCTCAATACGCTGTGGGCGATTCTGATCGCGCATATTTTTTATAACCTCACTATTGTGGTGCGCTTGGTTGGGGATTTTTGGCGCAGGCTAGATCCACGTTTGGGTCAAGCCGCGCAGATGCTGGGCGCGACACGCTGGACAGTGTTCCGTGAAGTCACCCTCCCTTTGCTAGCCCCAGCGATTTTGTCAGCCGCGCTGCTGATTTTTATCTTCGATTTCACATCCTTCGGCGTCGTGCTGATTTTAGGCGGCGCGCAGTATGCAACCCTGGAAGTCGAGATCTATCGTCAGACGGTGAACTACTTCAACTTACCCTTGGCAGGGCTATTGTCACTGCTCCAGCTTGGGGCCACCTTAGGACTAACCATCCTCTATACCAGACTGTCGGCCAAGGTGAGTCGCCCGCTCAAGTTACGCTCTGAAGGCGTCACCCAACGCAAACTGGACACCTGGCAACTGAAGCTGATCGCCACAGTCATCATCGGCAGTTTGATTATTTTCTTAGGTGCGCCATTGCTCGCACTAGCCGCACGGTCGCTGACCTCATTTGGAGACCGCCTCGGCGCAGCACGCGGCTTAGACGGCACTGGGTTTACGTTGGATTACTATCGATTGCTGTGGGTCAACACGCGTAACCAAGCCTTCTTTGTCACCCCGATTGAAACTGTTGCAATCTCACTGCGCAATGCATTGATTACTGTCGTACTGTCCCTCACACTCGGTATTCCAACCGCATGGCTACTCGCTAAACGCGGCATCATGGCCCGCTGGTTTGACCCGATTATTATGCTGCCGATTGGGACATCCGCAGTGACCTTAGGCTTTGGGTTTGTGGTGGCGTTCAATCGCTGGCCGCTGAATCTACGGGCCTCTCCATTGCTATTGCCACTAGCCCATACCTTGGTGGCGTTCCCCTTTGTCGTGCGCAGTTTGCTACCTGCATGGCGCTCGATTCAAGAACGTTTACGTCAAGCGGCCACCGTCTTAGGCGCAACGCCCTGGCAAGTCTGGCGCGAAGTCGATTTACCGTTGGTCGGGCGGGCGGCGGCAGTCGCAGCAGCCTTTGCATTCACCGTGTCACTCGGTGAATTTGGCGCAACCAGCATTTTGTCACGGCCTGAATTTCCAACGTTACCTGTAGCAATCTTTCGTTATCTAGGGTTGCCGGGAGCGCAGAACTACGGTCAAGCACTAGCCCTCAGCACAATTTTGATGATGTTTTGCAGCGTGGGAATTTTGGTAATTGAGAATTTGCGAGTCGGGGATGTTGGGGAGTTTTAGCTAGTCATTCTAAACATCCCAGTTGTCTAAAATAGTCATATCCAGATTGTAGGATGATGCTAAGTGCAAAATTTACTAGCATCTAATACTCTGCTATATGAAAACAACGCTCAAACAGCACTAATTTTAGTAAATTGCAAAACTCTTTAGCAAAAATGGGTTATATATTTCGTCTAAGGTTATTTCCCCTTGTCAATATCGCTACTCAGGAGGCAAAGAAAAACTTATGCAATGGTATCTAAAATGTTTTCGAAACTATGCAAAATTCAGTGGTCGTGCTCGTCGCAAAGAGTATTGGATGTT
>JAHDBS010000064.1 GCA_020630225.1 Anaerolineales bacterium
AGAGCTGGCATCATTTGCGCATACTCATATGCACCAATTGCCAATAACAGCATAATTGCAAATTGATAGGCAAAACCACCAACCCACATTAATACTGTTGCAATGGGAACAAGTAAGGCCGCAACCAGCAGCCGATCTTTTAGCATAGAGAACGGGTGTAGTTAGGACACCTGCTCTGAAATCATGCCAAAGCGTCGTTCACGCTTTTGGAATTGATCTAAAGCTTTGCGGAGTTCTTCGGGGCCAAATTCTGGCCAGTAAAGGGAAGTGAAGTGCCATTCGCTGTAAGCGCCTTGCCAAATAAGGAAGTTACTCACGCGAATTTCACCGCTTGTACGAATAATTAAGTCGGGGTCAGGCTGCCCGGCAGTAAACAAATACCGATTGATCGTCTCTTCGGTAATATCTTCAGGGTTATAACCTTCTGCAACAATTCGTTTGACTGCATGCACAATTTCATCGCGCCCGCCATAGTTGAAGGCGACATTCAGGACTAGACCAGTGTTATTACGCGTATATGATGTTGCGGACTGAACCTTGTTCGCAAGCCGCTCACTAAGCCCATCTAGTCGACCGATATGATGAATTTGAACATTGTTTTCATGCAATTCTTGTAGTTGGTTGTCCAACACATCTTCAAGAATACGCATTAGGCCACGGACCTCTAGCTTCGGCCGATTCCAATTCTCTGTAGAGAAAGCATAAATCGTGAGCCGTTTAATGCCTAACTCAACGCAGGACTCGATAATCCGACGAAGATTATCAGTACCAGCGCGGTGACCAGCTAGCCGTGGTAAGCCACGCTCTTTCGCCCAGCGACCATTGCCATCCATAATAATGGCGACATGCTCAACGGTCCGGGTAGAAGAGGATTTAGTGGCGATTTTAGAGTTTTGCTTAACGTGCAAGGATAACTCGCTTGTTACTTCTGCGTCTCATGCAGTTAAACTTGCATGATCTCTTCTTCTTTACGCTTGCCGATTACATTCATGTCATCAACATGCTTGTCCGTCAAGTCTTGAACACGCTTTTGAGCACGGCTCAATTCATCTTCTGTGATCATTTTTTCTTTTTCCATGTCACGCAGATCATTGAGTACATCTCGACGGATATTGCGAATAGCAACCCGCGCGTCTTCTACAATCCCACCACTCACTTTGATCAAGTCTCGACGACGATCTTCAGTAAGCATTGGCAAAATCAAACGGATAATCTTGCCGTCATTACTTGGCGTAAGCCCAAGATCTGACGCATAGATTGAACGTTCAACTTCTTTCAATGTTGACTGATCAAATGGGCGGATTGCAAGCACACGTGGTTCAGGCACTGAGATCGCAGCCAATTGTTGCAGTGGTGTCTGAACACCATAGTATTCAACTGTAATGCGGTCAACCAGCGCCGGAGTAGCACGGCCAGTCCGTACAGACGTGAGGTTTTCTTTCAACACACGCACTGCGGCTTCCATGCGCTCTTTAGCATCGGCTAATGCTTCTTCAACCATCGTATAGCTCCTACGTAAACGCGTTCGGGATAAAGTCTAGTGTATTTCTATATCAATACAGATATATATTGCTGACACACATAGGCACAAAAGCAACACATATTGCTTACATCCTATTTGTCATTGTGAGTGGACAATCAACATGGTGTCTCAAATAGACACCAACAATGAGGTAAATCAGACGTTGTCAGCGCCACTAGAATACACTGAACAAATAATCGCTGCAAGTCTGCATGTGGTGAAACCGTCTGAATTCAGACGGTTTCACCAAAGTATATTGTAAACCGCTGGGCAGTCGTACTAATCGGTGTCAGCAGAAGAAACCAAGGTACCGATCTTCACGCCGAGCACCGCTTGCTGTAATGCTTCCGGTGCCCACATATTGAGAACTAAAATCGGCATATTGTTATCCATACAAAGTGACAATGCAGTGCTATCCATCACGTTCAAACGCCGGTTTAGCGCATCTATGTGCGTGAGTTCATCAAACTTGACAGCATCTGGGTTCTTCTTTGGATCTGAGTCGTAGACACCATCAACCTTAGTAGCTTTGATGACCACATCAGCGCCAATTTCCATTGAGCGCAATGCACCGGCTGTGTCGGTTGTAAAGAATGGATTACCTGTGCCACCACCAAAGATAACAACACGCCCTTTTTCCAAATGGCGCATTGCTCGACGGCGAATGTAAGGTTCAGCCACCTTTTGCATCTCAATAGCGGTCTGCACACGTGTTTGCACACCTATGCGCTCCAACGCGTCTTGTAGCGCGACAGCATTCATGACTGTTGCAACCATGCCCATATAGTCGGCAGTTGCGCGCTCCATACCGCGTTCAATTCCTTGCTGTCCGCGCCAAATATTACCAGCCCCAATAACAACTGCAATTTCAACCCCTAACGCATGAATAGCTTTGATTTCAGATGCAATTAGTTCTGCTTGCAGCGGGTCAATCCCTGCTCCTGCACCGGAAGACAATGCTTCGCCACTAAGCTTGAGCAAGATTCGTTTATATTTGACAGTAGTCATGAATTAGAGTTGTCCTTAGGCTAAAAAATATTTAGTGCAAAAAAAAGGGCCAACCGAAGTTGACCCTCAAAGGTTTTATTTACCAAGCTCGTAACGAGCATAGCGTTGAATGACCATGTTTTCACCAATCTTAGCGATTGTGGCGTTCAACAGGTCAAGCACTGTCATGTCTTCATCTTTGATGAATGGTTGCTTCATCAACACTGTTTCAGAGTAGAACTTTTCAAGACGTCCTGCGACGATCTTTTCAGCAATGTGTTCTGGCTTGCCTTCATCCATTGCCATTTTCTTGAAGCGTTCTTTTTCTTTGTCCAAGTCAGCAGCAGGAATATCTTCTACAGTCTTGTAAAGTGGATCTGCCATTGTGATGTGCAACATCAAATCATGAACAAAAGCCTGGAAGTCTTCTGAGCGAGCAACAAAGTCAGTTTCACAGTTTACTTCAACCAGAACACCTACACGACCACCTTGGTGAACGTATGATGAAACGACGCCTTCATTTGCATCGCGGCCTGCTTTCTTTGCAACTTTTGAAAGACCTTTTTCACGCAACCATTCGATTGCTTTTTCGATATCGCCGTCTGAGGCTACGAGTGCTTTCTTACAATCCAGCATCCCGGCCTGAGTACGTTCGCGCAATGATTTTACGTCAGCAGCTGTTACAGCCATTTTTTGTACTCCTTTTATTTTGATTTATTTTTTGAAAAGGCGAGCCACATAAGTAGCTCGCCAATTTTGGTTTTATTCTGAAGCGCTTTCGCTTGAAGCAGCATCACCTTCAGCAGCGTCTGCTGCTGGGGCTTCACCGTCGCCTTCAAATTCGAGTTCGCCAGAGTTCAACTTGCGCAAGGTTGATTCACCCAACAAGTTGTCATCGTCTTCCAATGCGAAGACTGTTTCAGAGGTGCTTTCTGAGCCGCCAGTTGGAACAGTTTCACCATCTTTGCGCATTGCTTCACCTTCAAGTACAGCGTTAGCCATTGTGCCAACAATCAACTTGATAGCGCGGATAGCGTCATCATTGGCTGGGATTACCCAGTCAATATTTGATGGATCACAATTGGTGTCAACCATTGCCAACACAGGAATGCCAAGCTTATTTGCTTCCTTCACTGCATTTTCTTCGCGGCGGACATCAACAACAAACAACATTGATGGCAAGTCGCCCATGTTGCGGATACCACCAAGGCGGTCTTCCAATTTGTCGATGCGGCGTTGCAACATCAAACGTTCTTTCTTGACCAATGAGTCCCATGCGCCAGTATCGCGACCGCGTTCTAGGCGTTCCAATTCAGAGATACGTTCTTTGATGGTACGCCAGTTGGTCAAGGTACCACCTAACCAGCGTGTGGTGACGTGCGGCATTCCTGCTCGACTAGCTTCGGTTGAAATTGCGTCTTGTGCTTGGCGTTTTGTACCAACGAACAATACGGTCCCACCACCAGCAGCAACGTCACGCACCAAGTTATAGGCAACGTCAATTTGCTTAATCGTTTGTTGAAGATCGATGATGTGGATTTTGTTGCGCTCTGTGAAGATATAAGGCTTCATGCGCGGATGCCACTTGCGGGTGCGGTGTCCAAAGTGGACGCCTGTTTCCAAGAGGGCTTTCATTGAAACAGCAGACATATGTGGTTTACTCCTCGTCGTTTATTTCTCTCACTTTCTTCAACCCAGACAGACACTAGCCGCAGCTAGAACGACGTACCAGTCAGAAAGTGTGTTATTCACTTGTCTACAAATGTAGACACAAAACAGGCGAGGATTTCCCTCGCCGGCCAGATTTTATCATAAAGAGACGCGATCCCAAAGCATCAAAGTCCTTTACGAACACGCATCATGTGCAGCAGCAACACGCCTGTTGCGACACCTACATTTAGCGACTCAACTGCGTTAGCCATAGGGATATGTACGCGTGATGATGTTAGTGCTTGCGCCGCATTACTCGCACCATCTGCCTCATTACTAACAACCAGCGCCATTCTTCCTGAACTTTGCATTTCATAATAAGGTAACCCTTGGCTGACATCTGCAATGAAAACTGAATGGTCACCTAGTTCCACAGCAATTTCATCCCAAGTCAACATTTGAATGGGCAGCCGAAAATGTGCCCCCATTCCACTACGTAGCACCTTCGGACTTAAGAAGTCAACAGTATTTGGCGACATGTAAACACAGTCAACACCTGCTGCAGCTGCGGTACGCAGAATTGTGCCTAAGTTGCCTGGGTCTGCAATATCATCTACAACAAGCGCAAAGTCATTTGAAATTGCACTCGCAGGAGCAATACTCAGAACAGCAATCACGCCCTGCCCGTTAGCTGTACCAGAGCAACTATCAAAAACATCTTTACTCACAAACAGCTTCTGCGCTTCAAACGCACGCACTTGTTGTGCAAAGTCAGCTTGGTTTTCAAGATATTCTTCACAAATCACAATGCTATGCACAAAGGTTGATGCACTCAAAGCTTCAGCAACTAACCGCCTACCTTCAACGACATACTGCTGCGCTTTACGACGGGCTTTGCGGCTAGACTGCAATTTACGAATATGTTTGATCGCAGAGTTATGACGGCTTGTAATCAGAGACATGCTAACAAAATAGGTAAATAAAAAAGAGCTGCCTATAAATAGGCAGCTCTCTCAAAATTCAAAACACAAACGCTTATGCGTCAGCAGCTTGAATAACTGCAGCGAAAGCTTCTGGGTTGTGAACAGCAAGGTCAGCAAGCATCTTACGATTCAAATCGATATTTGCTGATTTCAAGCTGTGGATCAAGCGGCTGTATGTGGTGCCATTTTGGCGAGCAGCAGCATTGATGCGGGTATTCCAAAGGCGACGCAAATCGCGACGACGTTGACGGCGGTCGCGGTAAGCGTACCAAAGGCTCTTCAACATCGCTTCATTTGCGCGTTTCCATAGGCGATGGCGAGTGCTGTGTTGCCCTTCCATCATCTTAATAATCTTTTTGTGGCGTCGGCGGCGTACAAAGCCGGTTTTTACACGTGTCATTTTGGATAACTCCTAAAAGCCTAAATTAGGCAGGCGGATTAGCCTTGTACTTGCGCAAGTAAGGCGCCAAACGGCGAACGCGCTTTGCGATGCCCTTTGATTGCACTTCTTGCGTTTCTGCCAACAATGCCTTCGTGCGCTTTGAAGTGTTGCGGCGAAGGTGGCCTTTACCAATTTTGGTACGCATTAGCTTACCTGAACCAGTCACTTTAAAGCGCTTGGCCGTTGCTTTATGCGTCTTCAACTTATACTTTTTAGTTTTTGTCTTTTTACGCGGCATTTCGTTCTCCCGCCAGTAATAGAGCCCCTAAATGGGGCTCTGTTTATGATTTATGATTTTTTCTCATCCACACCCGGAGCAAGGATCATCAACATTGTGCGCCCTTCCATACTTGGTGGGACTTCAACGTGAGCAATGTCTGCCAACTCAGCCTTGATTTCCATCATGTCTTCGCGGGCAATCTCAGGATACTGGATTTCACGACCACGGAAGCGCACCCGCACTTTGACCTTCTTTCCTTCTTCCAGCCAACGACGCGCATCACGCACTTTGAAACTGCGATGATGTTCTGTCGTCTTTGGACGGAGGCGAACTTCCTTGATTTCTATTTGTTTTTGTTGCTTACGGGCTTCTTTTTCCTTTTTCTGTCGTTCGTAAAGGAATTTCCCATAATCAAGCACCCTACATACTGGAGGGCGCGCTGTAGGCGACACTTCTACAAGATCTAAGCCTGCTTCACGCGCAATTTCGCGCGCACGGTCGGTTGATACTACATCGTAATTAGTACCATCATGGCCAATTAGTCGAACCTCAGGCACCCGAATACGTTCGTTTACTCTGAATTTTGGTCCGCTAGACCGTCTTTGAACATTGCTCTTACGTCTTCTAATTTTGTAAATCCTTGTTAGATATGCCGCTCAAAAGGCGACAAAAATGTCATATAACAGCGACCCAAAATACTATCATATGGAATATCAAAGGTCAATCGTTTTCTTTAGAATTCATGGTCCGAACAAGCATTTGCTCCAGACCAGATGTTAGTCTGCGCGACATCAGTGGCATCCAGTTATTTTCGACTGGATAACGCTGCAACAATTTGCGCACGACATCACTCACTGCATAGCCCGGTACAGGGCCATCTGCAAGCGTATCCAATTGCTCACGCAAAAATGTCAAGTAGGACACACAATATTCAATTTCATCAATCAAATATTCAAATCGTTTAGATTTGCGCCCTGCTACAACCGTGTACCCATTATATTGCGGTTGTGTTAAACGTTTCAAGTTTTCTAGCCAGATATCAATGTCAGCGTCAGCCAAAAATGGATGCTGACCAGCAAACAATGCATCCCCAACAAACAATGTGTTATTCGTTGGAACATCAACCCAAATTGCACCAGAAGCCGAACCACCTGCGTGAACTAAATCACATTGCACGCTGCCTTTTATTAAGGACATACGCCCACTCATTGCCAATGTTGGCGCAACGGTTCGCACTCCGCTCAAATCGTTGACGAGCTCGTGCTCCCCACCAGACTGGCTTGAATGCGATTTATACACATCTGGATACGCAGCAATGTGTGCGTAAGTTGCTGTGTGCGCAACAACAGGTGCTTCACACCATTGGTTGCCCATAATCCGATCACGGTTATGATCAGTATTGATCACATACCGAATGGCACCTGCTTCTAGCTGTGCTAGTTGTAAACGCCATTTACGTGTATCAACGGGAGATGTTGGCGTATCAACGCACAGAATCCCTTTTGGCGTGACAATTGCACCAACTGTGACACCAAAGAAGTTCGATTCGATGAAAATATTATCGCGTATACGCTGCATAAGTCCTTTAAGAAACCATTCGTTAGACTAACAATCGCATTATAGCACTTGCATTGAAAGGTCAAAAACAGGTAAATATAGAAAAGGGAAAGCACAATCTTTTCTAAACAAACTGTTTTTTAATCTCAATGATTTGTCATTATTCAGTTTCTATAATAAAAGAGTAATGCTTACCGTAACAAAAGTTGATGAAAATGACTCTCTCCAATCTGGCGTGAAGATGGACTCACTTCAACGCCTTACTAAAATAATTACTGGAAAGCGTTCGTTACAAGATGCCTTGCAATCTGTAACGGATGAGACCACGCGACTTTTTGGCGCAGACACTGGGCTATTATTACTATTCTCCCCACGTGGCAGCGTTCGCACAACCTTCCAGGCTACCAGTTCAACTGAAACTGGCATGTTAGGCCCGTCTCCAACTGCTATTCAGCAGCTTGTTGGCGCGTTTAAGAATTGGTCCCAGACAGCTAAAGCATCTGCCTTAGTTGCACAGTCTGCGCTTGACCCGAACTGGCAACAGTTGGGCAGCGATGTGCCGCTAATGCGATCTGCACTGGTTGTTCCAGTCGTAACAGAAACGTCTGTTCCGGCTTGTTTAGCGTTCATTAGCGCAACGCCTGACCAATTTAATGCTAATCAGCAAGCAATTGCTGAAATGATCGGGGTTCAAGTTGCACTCAAATTAGAAAATGCAACTGTTCGCCAACAAGCAAGCGCAGAACGTTCAATTCTGCGAGCAATTGTTGGTGGAGGACACGATGCAGTTCTCGTTACTGATCTAAATAACCGTTTGCTGTTGGCAAACAAGCCTGCGCAACAAAGCCTCTCCATTCCTGGCGATGCTGTGGGTAATCCGATAAATTATTCAGTCACAGAACCTGCTATTCTGAACTTCTTCCAAGCCTTTGGCGATGAAGAACAGATTACCCGCGAAATTGAGCTCAACGATGGTCGCGTATTTGACTGCGCCTTAGTCCAGTTACCTAACGTTGGCAAAGTGCTCAGCATGCATGACATCTCAACCTTCAAACATCTTGACGAGATGAAGAATGAGTTTGTGTCCCAGGTTGCGCATGACTTGAAAGCACCGCTTGGCGTTATTTACGGCTACGGGTGGCTGCTCAACGAAGTTCCGAAACTTAACCCTGAAGAAAAAGAATACGTTGTTCAGATCATCAATTCTGTTGAACGTATGCGCAGCCTCATTGAGAACATTCTTGATATTGGCCGCATTGAGATGGGGATTAGCGCTGAATTTGAAGTAACAGAAATCCCGCCGGTCATTCGCTCGGTCATGGAGCAGAATCGGCCAATTGCTAGCCAGAAAGAAGTCAATTTGACCTCTGAAATTCATGGCGAGCTTCCATTGGTCTTCGGCGCTGATATGCGCCTTGAACTGGCACTGAACAATCTCGTCGGGAATGCACTCAAATTTACGCCATCTGGCGGTTTAGTCACTATTGAAGCAGAAAGCAAAGGCGACAAAGTGATTGTCCATGTCAAAGACACTGGCCCTGGCATTCCAAAAGAACAGCAAAACAAGTTGTTCGAAAAGTTCACCAAGCTCAAAGCCGGCGGCAAGAACGCAGAAGGCCACGGTCTTGGCCTCGCCATTGTGAAATCAATTATTGAGGCGCACGAGGGTGAAGTTTGGGTCGAATCCGAAGTTGGAAAAGGCAGCACATTCTCCTTCTCCCTTCCTGTTCATGCAATTTTGAAGCAAGAGCCAATTGAGTAACAGCAAACGAAGAATCAAAAAAGGACTGGTATAAAAACCAGTCCTTTTTTATTTTAATCACGTTATTGAGTTTTAGCGCCGATAAGGGTTTAGCCCAAGAGCAAACAAGAACCACTTACGCTCAAGCTCATCGATAAACTCTTGCGGCATATTATGCCGAATAGCAAACTCTAGCTGATGGGCATAAGCATACGCTTCTTCTTGCTCTTCAGTCAGGAACACCCCTCGCAAGAAATGCGCACAGTGTAACGCTTCGTGATAAATCACAGACGCGACTACCATCATGTCCCCTTCTAGCATTGCCACCTGACAAGTGCCATTTGGACGCAAGCGAGCCCAGGCCAGCCCAGGATCGTTACTTGGAATAATCTCAGCAATATAAGTTTGTGCTAGCTGATAAATCGCAGGCTCATATGCAGCTAACCACCCTAGCGCTTCGCTTGTTGCCGCTACAAATTCGGGAGGTCCAGTAATCCAACCCTCAACAATCAGTGGTTGCTGAAAATCAATTGTAAGTTCACTTGCAGGTTCTCGATCCAATGGATCTGGTGCAGCTGGTTCAGGAACAATCAGCTTATAACCAACGATAAGCTGCTGCCCTAGTTGCAAAACATCGCTGGCTAAGCTATTGATTTCAATCAGCTCCTCAACCGTTGTGCCATGATTGCGCGCAATCTTAGCGAGATTATCTCCAGACTGCACTACATAGGTAACTGGAACAATTTCGCCAGCTTGGTCTGGCGCAGGTTGAGCTGGAGCAACAGATTCAACAGGGGCTTGTGTAGCAACTGCCGGTGGCGCTGGCGCCAAAGCTGGCACAAGAATTGTTTGCCCCACTGCTAATTGATTTGGATTGTCAAATGCGTTGAGAGAAAGCAACACTTCAACCGAGGTGTCATGCTTTTGCGCAATCCGCGATAACGAATCACCTGGGACAACAGTGTAAGGCTGTGTATCAGCCTGTGCTGACACCACCATGACCGAGCTCAAGCACAGTACAAAAGCAAAAATGAGTGCGCGTTTAACGCGTCTAGATAAAAAAGAAAATTGCACGAGTTGTTATTGACCCTGAATATATTCCACGTTATTGGCAAGTAACCCAATGAGATCATAGTACCGCGTGTAGTCATCGCGATCAAGAATAATTGTCTGAACGTACGTGTATTGGGGAAAAGTATCTATAAAGACTAATGTTTGGCTAATCTCGTCTGTTTCTGGATTCCGAACAGCATATGCCAACAATGTGCTGTTTTCGGTCTCTGACCATTGCTGAATTTGTGTCTCCGGTGCAAAAGACAGTGAAAGATAACCGCCAACAACTTCAGCGTGAGAACGCGAATTGTCTTGCACTGACACATCCATCTGGATGCCGGATCCACTTTTGAAAGTCGACCCTGTCTCCGCTGTCTCAATTCCCCAATCAACTGGGTACAACGCAGCAAAAGTGCCTGTTGGATGTTCATACCGCTGCGTTTCAATTGTTACAGGCACCGGCGTTCGCCAACCCACATACGGATTTGGCAGTGTGGGAATTATTTCAGGCCGAACAGACGAGAAAGCGCCTTGCATCGCAAGTAGCACAACACCTAGCACACTGAACAAGACAACTGTTCCCCACAGAACAGGTTTTTGTATCATGGTCTACGCTGGTGGCAGCAACCCGCCCCCAGTTATTACAGCCCGTAAAACAAGCCCCCAAACAAAAAATAACGCCACCGCATAAACCAGCCCTTCTTGATAGGTACTGCGTCCACGGGTGTAGCCAAAAATCGCAGGAATTGTAATTGCCATCATGATGTCATACAGGTAATGCACCCAACGTTCTGCGGCAATCCCGTTGAGATATAACAAACCACCGAGCACAAGCTGCACAATCAGCAGAATGGCATTAATTACCAACGCACCCCAGAAATTAGAATTCAGCTCTTCACGCCGAAACCAGAGCCAGAAACTCCAGACAGCCATGAAGGCCGAGAACAAGAGCGCAGTGTTATAAAGACCAGTGTAAATTGGAATTAAAGCAGTCATAAGTGGGGAGTTTAGCACAAATAAATTCCACTTTCATTGGAGGGAGAGCATCTGACAACTCTCTCATGAATGTGCTATTATTTTGCCAATGAGCAACAAAACGCATCATCACCATCACCATAGTTTTTGACGACGGCAAACGGATGCGGCGGGCTATTTCAACATAGCTATAGGGACTGTAATTGAACCCACTTTCATCCGAAAGTGGGTTTTTTATTTGAATAATTATGACGAACAGAAATACAATCCGAATTGGGATTCCAAGCAAAGGGCGCTTACGCGAATCGGCGCTCAATTTTTTGGAGCAATGTGGCCTCAATGTCTATAAACCAAATTCGCGGCAATACATTGCAACAATGCCAGCGTTGCCAAATGTCCAAGTCGTGTTTCAACGCGCAGGGGATATTGTAGTTGGGGTCCGGAGCGGCAGCCTAGACTTTGGCATTACCGGCTTAGATATTGCTGAAGAGTATCGTGGCGACAAACAAAAAGTTGTCGTGATGCACCCTTCCCTCGGGTTTGGCAGTTGTCGCTTAGAGCTAGCTGTCCCTGAAACTTGGACGACCGTAGATTCAGTTGCAGACTTACGCGACCACCTCAAAACCATTGAGGAACCGCGGCTAGCCAGTAAGTTTCCAGTTCTCACCCAACGCTTCTTGGAAGACAACAATCTAGACGCTTGCAAGCTCATTTCTCCAGAAGGCACCTTAGAAATTGCCCCTGAGCTTGGCTACGCCGACTTTATTGTCGATTTAGTCTCATCTGGTCAAACGTTGAAAGACAATCGCATGAAGACGCTTAGCGGCGGCTGCATTCTCAAGTCACAAGCCTGCCTAATTGGCAGTCGCGAAAACCTGAAAGATGAAGCTGTCCTTTCTGTCGCCAACACGATTCTTGAACTCACTGAGGCTAACTTACGCGCCAAAGGGTACTATCACCTTATCGGCAATATTCGCGGCGACTCCCCTGAAACAATTGGTCAACTCATTTTTGACAAAACCGATGTTGGTGGCCTGACTGGCCCAACCGTCGCGCGCGTTGTAGATCGTCAAAACTCAAACAACACTTACGCGATTGAAATTATCGTGCCAAAGCCGGAGATTGCGTCAGCTGTAAAACAGCTACGCGCCATTGGCACAACTGGTGTAGTTGTGATGCCAATCACGTATATCTTTGAAGAAGCACCAGCCAGCTTTACTGAATTGCAAGTTGAGCTTGCTAACCCAACCCAGCGCTAATGATTACCGTAAGCAAATTTGTCCGCCAGCACATTCAGACGCTTGCCCCTTACTCCCCCATTGTGCCGTTCGATGTGCTTTCCGAGCAGCTTGGGCGTCCAATTGACGAGATCATCAAGCTAGATGCCAATGAAAACCCATATGGCCCTAGTCCAAAGGCAATCGAGGCTGTCAACAGTCTGCCGTTTCCGCATATTTATCCAGATCCAGAAAGCCGCAAGCTGCGCGCCCTCTTGTCCGGATTTTTGAATGTACCCGCTGAGCAAATCCTGTGCGGCGCTGGTGCGGATGAATTGATCGATTTGATTTTGCGCCTAGTGTTAGATCCCGGCGATGCCATTCTGAATTGCCCGCCAACCTTTGGGATGTATGCCTTTGACACGGCTATCAATGCTGGCAAGGTCATCTCTGTGCCGCGCAACGCTGATTTTTCACTTGACCTTGATCGTATTCAGGCTGAAGTTGTCAAAAATCGCCCTAAGATCATGTTCATTACCTCACCAAACAACCCTGATGGTGGTGTAATTTCCGACAAAGATCTGAAACGCTTGCTCTCAATGCCTATTCTGATTGTGCTTGATGAAGCCTACGTCGATTACGCTGGGGCAGATGCAAGCCGCATGCACTGGGCCACAGAGCATGACAATCTAATTGTGATGGGAACATTTAGCAAATGGGCTGGCCTCGCTGGCTTGCGCGTTGGCTATGGCGCGTTTCCAAAAGACCTAATGCCTTATTTATGGAAGCTCAAGCAGCCCTACAACATCAATGTAGCGGGCGATGCGGCGGCCATTGCATCGTTGCAAGATATTGACTATCTCCAAGCGAATTTGCAATTGCTCATTGAAGAACGTGAGCGGCTAAGCGCTAAGCTAAGTGAAATTTCATATCTAGATCCGTTGCCTACCCAGTCGGCTTTTGTACTTTGCAACGTCACTGGCGACAAGCAAGCTGGCGACTTAAAGCAAACTTTAGCCGACCACGGCATCTTAGTCCGGTACTTCAACAAGCCCGGCGTCAGCAACATGATCCGGATTTCTGTTGGCAAACCAGAACACACTGACAAGCTCATTGCTGTCCTCAAAGAATTGGAATAAGTCATGCGAACTGCAACCGTTACCCGCAAAACGAAGGAAACTGACATCGCCATCACTGTCAACATTGATGGCAGCGGTCAGCATCAGATCGACACTGGTGTCGGCTTTCTAGATCATATGCTCACCGCCCTTGCCGTACATGGCCTTTTTGACTTAGACGTCAAAACTGTTGGCGATTTGCACATCGATGCTCATCACACAATTGAAGACACTGCTCTAGTCCTTGGACAAGCTTTCGCTGAAGCGATTGGTGACAAGGCCGGCATTGTTCGCACTGCGTCTTCCTATGTCCCCATGGACGAAGCACTTGCCCGCGTCGTGATTGACTTATCTGGGCGCCCCTACTCTGTGTTTCAAGCCGAGTTTGCTGTGCCGATGATTGGACAGTTCCCAACCAGTCTTGTCGAGCATTTCTTTGAGTCATTTGCGGTTACAAGCAAAGCAACCTTGCATGCCGCCGTGCCATATGGCCGTGACGACCACCACAAAACCGAAGCGTTATTCAAAGCCTTAGCCCGCGCGCTAGATGCCGCAACGCAGCTAGACCCACGTCGGGCTGGCGTCATCCCGTCTACTAAAGGAGCGCTCTAACCATGCAAACGATTGTGATGATTGATCACGGGGTGGGCAATCTGCGCTCTGTGGAAAAAGCAATTGAAGCCGTTGGCGGCAACATTGTGTTGTCCAAAGACCGGAAAGTCATTCTGAATGCCGACAAGATTGTGTTGCCCGGCGTAGGCGCGTTTGGCGACTGCATGCGCGGCGTTCGCGAATTCGACTTAGTCGAGACTGTACTAGAAGTCGCTAAGGAAAAGCCATTATTGGGTATCTGCGTTGGTATGCAAATGTTCTTTGAGGAAGGCTTAGAGTTGGGTACGCATGCGGGCCTTGGTCTCTTACCAGGTAATGTCACGAAATTTGACATTACGGGTCACAAAGTGCCGCATACAGGCTGGAATCAGCTAGACCCAGTCCGCGACAATCCGTTGTTACACAACTTGCCAGCGGACCGTTACGCTTACTTCAACCATAGCTATGTTTGTCGGCCTAGCAACCCAGACCATGCATTAGCGACGACGAATTACGGCGGCGACTTTTGCTCTGTGGTGCAAGTTGACAATCTATATGGTGTTCAATTTCACCCAGAAAAAAGCCAGCATGTCGGCTTGAAGATTTTGCAGAACTTTGTTGAAAACTGCTAGCTGAAGTTTGACAGTTGACATTTCAACGATCAACGAAATCACATTACCCTTTCATACGATGACCACTTTCAACGTTTATCCCGCCATTGACTTGCGCAATGGCAAAGTCGTGCGACTAAAGCTCGGCGATCCTAACCAACAAACGACCTATTCCTTTGACCCAGGCAGTATGGCTGACCAATGGATTAGCCAAGGGGCGCAATGGTTACATGTTGTCAATTTAGATGGTGCCTTTGGCGAAACTGAAAGCCCGAATCTTGCTGCGGTGGCGGAAATCGCGCAGCGTGGCACACCAGTACAATTTGGCGGTGGCTTACGCACCTTAGAAGATATTGACCGCGTGATTGACCAAGGTGTGTCTCGGGTTGTGATTGGCACTGCTGCTGTCAAAAATCCTGCATTGGTAGAGGCTGCGCTGGCAAAGCACGGCGCGACAAAAATTGCAGTCGGCATTGACTCGCGTGATGGCATTGTCCGCACGCATGGCTGGCAAGAAGCCTCCGGGATCAAAACGCTCGAACTGGCGAAGAAAATGGTCGCACAAGGTGTTGAATGGACTATTTTCACAGATATTTCACGGGATGGCGTTGGCACTGGTCTCAATTTGGAAGCCACAGTCGCGCTAGCCGAAGACAGCGGCCTAAACGTAATTGCCAGTGGCGGTGTTCACACGGCGGCTGATGTGCATGGCGCGCGCAACGCAAACTTAGCAGGCTGCATTATTGGCCGTGCGCTGTATGAAGGCACGATCGAACACTTATCAGAGGTGCTGTAATGCACGCGAAGCGCATTATTCCCTGCTTAGACATCAAAAATGGACGGGTTGTCAAAGGTGTCAACTTTGTCAACTTGCGCGATGCTGGTGATCCCGTTGAACAAGCCAAGCTGTATGACGCCATGGGCGCAGACGAGCTTGTATTTCTAGACATCAGTGCGACGCCAGAAGGCCACGCAACCGTTGCTGAAATGGTCCGCGAAGTGGCCGACCAAGTCTTCATGCCCTTGGCTGTTGGCGGTGGCATTCGTCAAGTTGAAGATATCAAGCGCATTTTGCGCGCGGGCGCAGACAAAGTCGGCATCAACTCGGCTGCAGTACGCACGCCTGAACTGCTCACGCAAGGCGCTGAGCGCTTTGGGTCGCAGTGCATTGTGTTGTCAATTGATGCCAAGCTCATTTCTGGCCCAGAAGAAGAGCCTAAATGGGAAGTTTATGTCAGTGGCGGTCGCACCCCAACTGGTATTGATGCCGTCGAATGGGCGGTCGAGGCTGTCGAACGCGGCGCAGGCGAAATTCTGCTGACTAGCATCGATGCAGATGGCACGACCGCAGGTTATGACATCACGCTAACCAAAGCCATTGCAGAGCGCGTTTCCGTTCCAGTCATTGCCTCTGGCGGCGCTGGTACGCCGGAACACTTTGCCGAAGTGCTAAC
>JAHDBS010000065.1 GCA_020630225.1 Anaerolineales bacterium
TCGGGTGGCTATGGGAATAACCCGATTGATCGTTTACTGTCAAAAATCAAGCGCTTGCCACGGATTTTAGTACTTTCATTACGAAACACCTTTCGGCGCATGTCGCGCATGTTAATGACCCTGACGGTACTGACCTTGGCTGGCACGGTTTTTATGATGGTGTTTGCGACAAGCGCATCATTGGTGGGTACGATTGATGATATTTGGGAAGGCTTTGGCTTTGATGTCATTGTTGGCTTTGACAAACCTCAGCGGATTGCTGAAGTTGTGCCACTCATTGAGTCTCGCGCTGGGATTGACGGCGCTGAGATGTGGGTTTGGACTAGCGCAACGGGGCGTGTGCCCGGTAACAAGGACATTACCCAAGACCAGCGTATTCGCGTGCGCGCAGTTCCAAAAGACAGCAAACTCTATGATCCAAAGCTTGTCGCAGGTAGGGCGTTAGATTATGACGATCAGCACGCGCTGTTACTGAACCAAGAAATTGCTAGTGAGCGTGGCTATGCTGTTGGGGATCAAATTGAACTGGATTTTGGTGCTCAAGGCAAAACCGAATGGCAAATTGTTGGTCTGGTCGCTGACATCACTGGAAATCAGCAGACAGCCTACGTGCATCGCGAGGTGCTGAACCAATCGCTCAACCAAGTGGGGCGCGCAAGTGTTGCTGAAATTGTCACCGAAGACAAAACCTTAGAAGGTCAAATTGCAATCCAAAAAGATTTGGAAGCTTTCTTTGAGACTCAAGGTATTGATGTGTCTTGGGCTTACAGTGCCGCTGAAGATCGTGCCGAGTCGCAAGCGCAGTTTGATATTTTGATCAATATCTTGCTGATTATGACGGTACTGATGGCGCTGGTCGGCAGTATTGGCCTGTCTGGAACGTTATCGATCAATGTGATCGAACGGCGGCGTGAGATTGGCGTGATGCGGGCAGTGGGCGCTTCCTCTTTAGATGTGGCTTTGATTTTCATCATTGAGGGGCTGTTTGTGGGCTTGGTGAGCTGGCTGATTGCGGTGCCAATTAGTCGTTATGCTGGCCAGTATTTTGTGCAAGGCATTGGCGTCGCGATTGATTTTCCAGCGTCGTACCATACTGACATGGTTGGTGTGTGGCTTTGGTTAGGGATTGTGACCGTACTATCGATTGTGTTTAGCATTTTGCCAGCCCGACGCGCGACGCGGATTAGCGTTGCGCAAAGCTTGGCGTATGAATAGATAGTATGTAATGACATGGGGTCTCGTGTCATAAAAAATCTAGATAACTGTTTACGACAAAGCGCGTTCCCTAACGGAGCGCGCTTTGTGATTAAGGCAATATGAGACTTACTTATCGATCAGTAAGTTCGTTGACTCCGATGTGCAATGTTGCTACACTTTGCTTACTTATCGATTAGTAAGTAATTATGACTAAACAAAACCTCGGCGACACCATCATCCAAAATGCAGCTCAGCTGTTTCGAAAACAGGGCTACAAAGCAACGTCCATCAAGCAGATTGCAAACGCGTCTGACTGTACGACGGCGGCGTTGTATTACTACTTTGAAGGCGGCAAGGCAGAAATTCTTGAGCATGTTATGAAGCGTTTAGCGCCTGATAACTTGATCCTGGAAGAAAAGCCTGTTTTGCCAGACACGCTTGCTGAATTTTTTGAAATTCGAACGAACCTAATGAAAGGCAATATGCCAATCTTGGCCGAACGCGTTCGCTGGCTACTAATGGAGTTGGTCAATCTTTCTGAAGAAGACAAAGCTCCATTTCAGCGTCATTTGCTAAGCATTCAAGCTGAAATGCAGAAAAGCCTCGGTGCTTACGTTGAAGATGAAACGCTGGCTAATCAAGTCTCATGGGTGATGTTCTGTTCCATGTTTGGGTACCAGCAACTGGTCGTGATGATGGGCTTACAGGAAGCATCCGGGCTAGATCCTGACAACTACCTTGAGGCAGTTCGCAATGTCATTTTCAAAGACCTGATGGATCTCAAAAAACGCCCAGATGTTGAATAACATGCACGCGACAAATGCAACACCGTTATTTGAGGTCAAGAATGTCACTAAAGTCTTTACGACAGGCGCCGGTGACTTTGCGGCGTTGAAAGACGTATCCTTCAATATTTATCGCGGTGAGTTTCTTGGCATCGTGGGTCGTTCTGGTGCCGGGAAATCCACACTGCTTAATATGCTGTCTGGCGTAAGCGGACTAACCTCCGGTGAAGTGACTTACCACCATCCAGACGGCAGTTCTATCTCCATTCACGATTTGTCCCAGAACCAGCTCGCAACGTGGCGCGGCAAAAATATGGGCATTGTGTATCAATCTTTTGAATTGATGCCGATGCTAGACCTTGTCAACAATGTGTTGCTACCGCAAGACTTCTTAGGCACCTATCAGCGCGCAGCTAGTCCCCAGCACGCTGTTGACCTACTGTCACAAGTGCAAATTGGTGAACACGCCTTCAAAATTCCAGCGCATATTTCTGGAGGGCAAAAACAGCGAGTCGCGATTGCGCGGGCGTTGACGAATAACCCAAATGTCATCATTGCGGACGAACCTACAGGCAGTCTCGACAGCCGGACCTCAGAAACAATTTTTGGCATCTTCAAAGACCTCGTTGAACAAGGCAAGACAGTGGTGATGGTAACCCACGACAAAGCGCTCAAAGGGCGTTTTGATCGGACATTAGATATTTCAGATGGGCGCATTAGTGGTGAAATTTTTCACGGCTACACTATTGAAACGCCAGACACCAACACTGTTTGGGATGAACCCGAAAAAGAGGCTCTAGATGAGTCGCTGGTTGGCTCGCTAGGCGCTGCACGAGAAGAAAGTGCAATTGTGTTGCAGGATGTCAGCAAGACATATGTCGGGCCTGCTGGAGAATTTACGGCGCTCAAAAACATCAATTTAGATTTTCGCTACGGCGAGTTCGTTTCAATTGTGGGGCAGTCTGGCAGTGGGAAGTCAACCTTGCTAAATATGTTGACTGGCATTGACTTGCCCACAACCGGCGATGTCACCATCAACGATGTGGATGTCTACGGCATGACTGAAAGCCAACGTGCCTTGTGGCGCGGTCGGAATTTGGGCATTGTCTTTCAGTTTTTCCAGTTATTGCCACAGCTAACGCTTTTAGAAAACGTGATGCTGCCGATGGACTATTGCAACGTTTACAAACCGCGTGAACGGCGTCAAAAGGCGCTAGCGCTGCTAGATAGGGTGGGGCTAAAAGACTTCGCCCGCAAAATGCCATCGGCTGTTTCAACCGGCCAGCAACAAAGCGCTGCGATTGCGCGGGCGCTTGCGAATGATCCGTCAATTATTGTGGCCGATGAACCCACAGGTAACCTTGATACAAAAGCAGCCAATACTATTGTTGAGCTATTCCGCAGCCTTGCTGTCCAAGGCAAGACAATCCTCATTGTGACGCATGATCCTGAACTGACCCGCTACACCGACCGCACGATTACGTTGGTCGATGGTGAAGTGGTCAATCGTGAGGTAGAGCCTGAACTCTCAGTGGCATAAGATGGCAACAACGTCTAAAACTTACTTCACCTCTCCACGCTGGCTCAAGGTGTTCTTTGACATCTGGGAAAACCGCTCGCGCACCATTCTCGTTGTGGCGTCTATTGCGGTTGGTGTGTTCGCAGTAGGCATGATCATTACGGCCTATAGCATTCTCTCCAATGACATGCAGGTCGGCTACAGCGCGGTCAATCCAGCAAACATCAGCATCGTGACCGATCCGTTTGACCAAGACTTTGTTGAGTCGGTGGCGCGGATTGAAGGTGTCAAACAAGCGGAAGGACGGCACCGAACAACCATGCGCATGAGCCAAGACAATGGTGCCTCTTGGCGTGGCCTGACGGTATTTGCGGTCGATGACTTCGCAGAAACCGAAATTTTTGAGCGCGTTGCGATTGAAGGGACAAACACGCCCGACGATAAGCAAATTCTTGTGGAATCACGGATTGCAGAAAGCTTAGGGATTTCTCTCGGCGATGAATTGCTCATCCGGCTGCCAAGTGGGTTGGAACGCACAGTGCCAGTTGTAGGTTTCGTTCGTGACCAAGCGGTGAGCGATGGTCCCAATGCCCCCACAGTAGTCTTTGTCACCATGGACACGTTGAATTGGCTCGGCCAACCGTCGCGTTTCAATCAATTGTTAGTCACCGTTGAAGGCGATGGCAATGACCAAGCACACATTGATGCCATCTCCGCTGCTGTTGAAGATCGGGTGGAGCGCAACAACGGGACTTTATATTCTTCTACGACTAATAAAACCAGTGAGCATCCGGCCAGCAACACGGTCTTAGCAATTTTGACGGTTATGGGCGCGATGGGCGGCTTGATGCTGTTGTTAGGGAGTTCCCTAATTGCAAATACTCTGACAGCACTTATCAATCAGCAATTGCGTCAAATTGGGGTGATGAAGCTGGTCGGTGCGCGCAGCTTGCAAATTGTTGGCATGTATCTGATTTTGATCATCAGTCTGTCGCTGATCTCCTTAGCAGTCTCAATCCCCTTAGGTGCCTTCGGCGGTCATCGATTTGCAGTCTTTTTCGGCGGCATTGTTGGCTTAGAGATTGGCCCCTTACGCTTTGTGCCGCAAGCAATTATTGTGCAAACCATTGTGGCCGTGCTGGTGCCTATCTTGGCTGGTATTTTGCCGGTCATTCGCGGATCGCGACTTACGGTGGAAGAGGCGATCAGTGACGGCGATGAAACCGACACAAAGAAGCGCTTCGCTTGGCTAGATCGCATCGGCGAGTCGCTAGACTGGATTTCGCGCCCCTTGTTAGTGTCCATTCGCAATACATTTCGTAATCCATCTCGGCTGTCGCTGACGTTGTTTACGCTCACAATGGCTGGGGCAATTTTTATCTCTGTCTTCAATATGCAAGCGTCATTGCAAGGGTTCATTGGCTCAGTCAGCCAGTTGTTCCTCGCCGATGTCACCATTGATATGGCGCAGACCTATCGTGATACTGAAATCTCTGCGTTTGTTGAAGACGTGCCCGGTGTTGTTCAGACAGAAGCATGGATTAGCGGTGTAGGGGAAGTCGCGCAAGACGATGGTAACGATGTTGTGTTTGCCTTGTCTGGTATTCCTGAAAGTAGCCCAATGACCAACCCTGTCTTGAAAGCAGGGCGATTTCTAAAGCCTGGTGACACCAATGCAATTGCAGTGGCTGAAACCGTTTGGGATGAGTTTCCAGACCTCCTGCCTGGTGATGTAATTGCCATGAGCGTTGATGAGGGTCGTGAACAAGCTTGGACAGTGGTGGGTATCTATGCATTCCCTGGTCGTGACGTTGACACCATCTTTGCCTATGTGCCTTACGATCGACTGGCGCCGTTGACGAACCAAACCGGACGTGCAACAACTCTCAAAGTCTTGACCGATACCCATACCATCGAAGCTCAGCGGGAAATGGCAAATACGCTAGATGCGACCTTGAAAGATCAGGGTATTCAATTACGTAATGTCGAAGCAGGCCTAACAACGGTGGAAGGCATTTCTGAAGGCGTTAGCACGCTCGTGACGTTGTTCTTAGGCATGGCAGTGTTGACAGCCATCGTGGGGAGCATTGGCTTAGCCGGCATGATGTCAATGAATGTGATGGAACGCATTCGTGAAATTGGCATTTTGCGCGCAATTGGGGCGGTTGATAGTGCCGTCATGCAGTCCGTTTTGATTGAAGGGATATTCATTGGTGTGCTAAGCTGGTTTTTTGGGATTATCCTGTCATTTCCAATTAGCTCGGCCTTGCTGACCATGGTGAGCCTCGCGCTCACAAATTCGGTCATGCCGTTGAAATTTAGCGCAACCGGATTTTGGCTTTGGTTTGTTGTGATCCTAGTGTTATCCGCAGTGGCAAGCATCTTGCCAGCGCGAAATGCTTCACGCTTAACCATTCGCGAGGTGCTTGCGTATGAATAACGGTACACTTCAATAAGCAGAAACGCTTTTGGTGTTTACCAGATTAGTTTGAAACAAAACGCATTTAAATGCGTAGTAGGGTATATGCCCGTTTATTGCAGATAAAAAAGAAATAAATACACAAAGTTTAGTTAGGTGTAGAAACGAAATGATGAAACCATATCAACGTAATCTGCTAGCGCTATTGATGGTGCTTTCGCTCGGATTAGTCGCCTGTAGTGGCGGTGATGACGCAGAGTCTGGCGCACAAGGTGAAGCCACAGACGTCCCAATTGTTATTGACGATTTTGAAGTTGTTGCAGATGGGCGCATTGTCCCGCTGAATGATGTCAATTTGTCTTTTGAAATTGGTGGTCAAATTGCCGAAGTGTTAGTTGAAGAAGGCGATGTAATTAGTGCTGGTGATGTAATTGCGCGGCTTACAAATGTTGAGCAATTAGAAGCCGCTGTATCTGCTGCTGAATTGGAATTACAAGCAGCAACTTTAGAAAAGCAATCAGCAGCGCTTGAATTGCTGAATGCTGAAAAAGCACTTAGTGACCTGTACGAACAATTCGATGTTGAAGATCCAAGCATCCAACTGCAAATTGCCCAATTGCAAGATCAAATTGCAAATGCTCGTGATGCGCTAGATGATGCTGAAGACGACTTGGAATACTACACTGACAAAGAAAGTCGGGATCTTGAGTATTACGAAGACTTAGTAGAAGCTGCTGAAGACCGGGTAGAGGCAGCCACCGATGCAATTGATGATGCAGAGCGTGGCTTGCTCACTGCGCAGCAAAACACCCAAATTTTTGAAGTTGGGGCGCAGCGCGATGAAAACACACAACTGCAAACGTTGGAACAAACCGCAGCTCTAATTGAACTAGGGCCATTGCAAGATCTAGTACGCGTTGCGCAAGATCAACTTCGTCACAACCGCGAACAACTTGGCAATGCTGAAGTTGCGCATAACGACAACTGTCGTGAACGTGAAGAAGATGATGACCTTGCTCCTTGTCGTACAACGGATGCCGTTCATCTTGGCCAAAGCATTGAACAATGGCAAACGAACGTCCGCGATGCTGAAACGAATCTTGCTGAAGCAGAACTGAACCTTGAAAAAGCACGTCAGGACAATGCGAATGCAGTTGCTGAAGCAGAAATTGCCGCGCAAGAAATTCAAACCTCACGCGATATTTCGCGTACTAATAATTCCAATGCCATTTCGGATGCAAATGACGCGATTGGTGATGCGAATGAACACCTTGCAGACATGCAGGAAGAACTTGCTGAAGCACGTGCAGATTTGGAAGCAGAACGTAATTACGTTGCAACAGATATCCGTCTGTCACAAACCGAAGCTGACATTGAAGTAGCGAAGGCGCAAATTGCTGACGCAATTCATCGTATTGATGAGCTAAACGCTGGTCCAGAAGCTGACGATGTCGCTCTAGTAGAAGCTCGCATTGAAACAGCGAAGGTGCGTTTAGCGACATCAGAAAGTCGTCTCATCACAGGTGAAGCAAATTTGGCGGCAGCAAAAGCCAATTTAGCTGATCTGGAGTTGGTCGCTCCAATTGGTGGGACTGTTACCAACTTGAGTTTGAAAGTTGGTGAGCAAGTTGCGCCAGGTGCACCTGCCCTAACCGTGGCGGATATTTCTGACTGGGTTGTTGAAACGGAAAACTTGACTGAAATTGAAGTGCCAAGCGTGACCGTTGGTCAAGAGGTCACAATTGTGCCAGATGCATTACCAGACTTAGAATTAGCAGGTGTTGTTGAATCTATTGACAATAACTTTGTTGAGCGTGCTGGTGACATTACATATACCGTGAACATCAAGATCACTGAAAGTGATCCACGCCTCCGCTGGGGGATGACGGTTGTTGTCACGTTCAAGGAGTAATCCAGTGTGTGAGACAACACGCATTTATTGAAAAATTATGAATATAAAGAAAAACTACAGTAAAACGATTGTTGGGGCGCTATTGGCAGTATTGGTAAGCGCATTGGCAATTCCAGTATTTGCTCAGTCAGGCGGCAGCGCTGTTGTGCGCGCAACCTGCGTTGATAATGTGGCAACGGTAGAGTGGAGCGGCTTCTTTGGGGGGCGCTATTCCGAAGCGGTTTCTATTTACATCAACAACAAGGTTGTGGCGAGTGGCATGGGGACGTTTGGTACGTTGCAAAAAGACGTGCGGACCTTGGATAAAATCCAAGCAGAGGCTCCTAAGGAAATTGCTGTAAAAGCCTATGGTTCAAAAAGCGGGTTTGTAGAAGCTGCGTCTGTTAGTTGCTCAGCCCAGCCAGCCGCAGCAACAGAAACAACCGCCGCAGCAACCGCACCGCAATTTGCGCCAGCTGATAATGTCTACATGGGTGGCTCTTCAATTACAGATGCCTATGGCACTGTGCCAGTTGAAGAAAACATCAATCATTCTGTTGGTACGAACGTATCACGTGACTATACCCCTTGGGTGTTGACGCCAGAAATCCACATGGCGGCTGCGTTGCTTTCTTCACGGACCACTTTGTTTGGAACGTACAATGATATTTTGGATCGTTGGGAACAAGAACATTATGACAATCAAAAGATTGAAGAATTGCCAGTTGTTTTTCCAGACCCATTGCGCGTATTCTGCTACCCTCCAGGCTATGTAGAAGTTTGGCATACGTCTAACCGTAATAATATTGAGCAAAGCAATATGGTGGCTCAATTCCATATTTCTTTGATTGTTCCACAAGGTGTTTCAACGCTACCAACTTCAAATGGTAGTTACATTACGCTGTCTCATATTGGTGAATCGCTTACGATTGATGCACATACTGGCATTGGACAAGCAAAAACCATTCCATATAATGCTTGTCTAGAAGCAGCACGTGTGACTGAAGAAACCATTCCAAAAATGGCGTGTAATTCTGATGCTGTCGTTCAGCAGCAAGCACTGATTGCTACGCAGCAAGCCTATGTCGCGCAGCTGGAGCCAGTGAAACACGCTGTTGCAACGCGCGATGAATATGCACAAGCAACTGCTCAGCTGGTAAAACTAGAAAATGCACTAACTGCATTGCAAGCAGGTTGCTCACAATAACAATCTGCTGCAAAAAAGTGATTTGAATTTAGCGCCTTCGCCTAGCGAGGGCGCTTTTTTTTTCGGTAGAATTCCCCCATGATTGAACTTGCTCAAAAAATACGCGACCACGGAACCTATCTCGGGAATGGCATCCTCAAGGTAGATGGTTTTCTAAACCACCAAATTGATGCCGGACTCATGCACCGCGCTGGGCAAGAATTTGCCAAACGTTTTGCCGCAACTACACCAGACATTATTCTGACAGCTGAAATTTCAGGGATTGCGCCTGCAGCAATGGCCGGTTTGGCAATGGATTTGCCGGTTGTCTATGCCCGTAAGCATCGACCGATTACGATGCCAGAAAACGTGTTCATGTCCTCTGCCCCTTCACACACGAAAGGAAAGATTGTGCAGTTGATGGTCTCTCCAGAATTTTTGAAGGCTGATCAACGCGTATTGATTATTGATGACTTCTTGGCAACTGGCAAAACGCTAAATGGACTAGTCGATATTGTTGGGCAAGCACAAGCTGAACTGGTAGGGATTGGGGCTGTCATTGAAAAAAGCTTTGAAGGTGGGCGCGAAATGTTGTCTAAATTGGGCATTCAAATTGAAAGCTTAGCGATCATCGACTCGCTTTCTGAAGCAGGCATTGAGGTGCGCGCCGGCTAATGGATACAGTTGTTATCCTCGATTTTGGCTCGCAATATACACAGCTTATTGCGCGCCGGGTGCGCGAGGCCAATGTCTACTCAGAACTGCATCCGTTTGATGTTGATGCAGAGATTATTGCCGCACTTGATCCGAAAGCTTTTATTATCTCCGGTGGCCCAAACAGCGTATACGCTGAAGATGCACCTACGCTACCAGACTACATTCTTGCGTCTGGTGTGCCTGTCTTGGGAATTTGCTACGGCATGCAGTTATTGGCGCACTCGCTTGGCGGAGCGGTGACGGCTTCGAATGAACGCGAATATGGCCGCGCTACAGTTGATATTGCGGCCGACAATACGTTGCTGCAAACGGCTCAGGTAGGCCAATTCAATGCGTGGATGAGTCATGGCGACAAAGTAACGCAGGTGCCTGCGGGCTTTTCTGTCACGGCAACCAGCCAAAACTGTCCAATCGCTGCGATGGAAAATGCTGCTCGAAAGTTATTCGCAGTTCAATTTCATCCCGAAGTGAACCACACTGAGCTTGGGCGGGATGTTATCAATAACTTTTTGACAGTGGCAGAGGTTAGTCGTGACTGGAACGCACAGTTCATGATTGACCAAGCAATTGCCGATATCAAAGCTAAGGTTGGGAACCAACGGGTCTTGGCGGCAGTGTCTGGTGGGGTGGACTCTACGGTTGCAACAGCTTTAGTCTCCAAAGCCATTGGCGAACAATTGACGTGTTTTTATGTTGACACTGGCCTAATGCGGGCTAATGAAACTGAGCAAGTGATTGAGACTTTCACTAAGAATATTGCGGCTGAATTTGAACCGATCAATGCCGTCGAAGACTTTTTAGGCGCAATTGGAACTGAGACCGAACCCGAAGCAAAACGCAAAATTATCGGTAATACCTTTATCCGAATTTTTGAACGTGAAGCACGGCGCTTAGGCAAGGACGCTAACTTCCTAGTACAAGGCACTATCTATCCTGATGTTGTGGAAAGCAGTGGGAAAGGCCGTGAAAAAGCGGCAAAGATCAAAACGCACCATAACGTTGGTGGGTTGCCAGATGACTTGCAGTTTGAGTTGCTAGAGCCTTTGCGTTACATGTTCAAAGATGAAGTCCGCAAAGTTGGCGAAGCGCTTGGATTGCCAGAAGAAATGGTTTGGCGGCAACCATTCCCTGGGCCTGGCTTAGGCATCCGTTGTTTAGGTCAAATTACTTGGGAGCGGCTTGAAACGCTGCGCTCCGCGGACAAAATCTTGCGTGATGAATTGCGGGCGGCGGGGATGCTAAAGGGCGACACTGCCCAAGCTTTTGCAGTATTGTTACCGGTCAAGTCCGTGGGCGTGATGGGCGACCAGCGCACATATGAAGAAGTTGTGGCGCTTAGAGCAGTTACAACTGATGATTTTATGACCGCAGATTGGGCTCACTTGCCATACGAATTGCTTGCAAAAATTAGCAGCCGAATTTGTAATGAGGTGCGGGGTGTCAATCGAGTGGTGTACGATATTACTAGTAAGCCACCGGGCACTATTGAGTGGGAATAGTTAGTCAGCAAGTAATCAATCATGATCAAACTCATTGGGAGACTTCTCAAGCGTCGTTACCGAATATATGACCGTCTTGGTGAAAGTAAGGTCACGACAGTTTATCTCGCACGTGATGAATTCACAGGGCGGATTGTGGTTGTTAAGACGTTGTTTGTCCGGCGCGTAGAAGAGGGCGATGCGATCAATCTTATTCGTGAGATTGAGGTGTTGCGTCAGATCAATAGTAAGCATATTGTTCCGCTTTGGGACTATGCATTGAACTATGAAGACCCTGAGTTAGCGCATCCGATTAGCTTTTTAGTCACGCAATATGTGGAAGGCTTACCGCTCAAGTCTGTATTGAATAAGCTGGGTGGATTGAACGCTATTAATACGCTAGCGTTGGCGCGACAAGTATTGGTGGCGCTGTCACAGTTGCATGAAAATGGCATCGTGCACCGTGATTTGAAGTCGGATAATTTACTAGTCACCCCAAATAACCGCGTATATCTTATTGATTTTGGGATTGCCAAGATGGTCGACGGTGACACGTTGACACGCACAGGTCAATTTGCTGGCACGGTTGGGTATGCTGCTCCGGAACAATTAGTTGACTCGCGCGCGGTAGATATCCGTGCTGATTTATATGCGCTGGGCGTGATCATGGCAGAGGCGTTAATGGGGAAGCTGCCAAAACGTGACCTTGATGGACGCCATCAGTTAGAAATGGCAGGGTTAGCAGTTCGCGAAGGCGAAGAGCACGTAACCGATGCGTACGCCGTGACTAACCGTCTGTTGGCCTTAGCGCCGCAGGATCGGTATTTAGTTCCCGGCGTGTTGCATGCCCGACTAGATGCATTGCTCAATGAAACGGAGCTGCTGATTCCGTGGAGTAAATTAGTCTTAACACAAACGCGTGAGTTGGTTCCTAGCCTGACAATTCCGCAGCCAGCTGAGAAAAAGGCTGAGCCAAGCTATGTATTGCGTGTTGAAGAGCATGCTTTAGCGCTGGATAGCCCAGAAGTGATGATTGGCCGTTCTTCTCCTTCAGATCCGGATTGGAAACCGCAGATTGACGTGCTAGCATTAGGATTACAAAACGCTGACACTGTATCGCGATTACATTGCTGTTTGTTCCGTGACATGGTCGGGAACTATCAAGTAAGTGATATGGGCAGCTACAATGGCACCATTGTGAATGGAACGCCAGTGCCAAATGGGACTGTGCGAACCTTGCAAATTGGTGATCAGATTGAACTTGGGGGCGTTGTTTTTACGTTTGAAAAGGCATCATAGCCAACGACGCGTTACCCACTCTCAATATCGGTGTCTAGCTGATTGAGGAACATAATGGAAAACGGAAAAGATTTACTCAAGAAACCAATTTACGACATTGAAAACGGTAAGAAAGTTGGCGACATCAAAGATATTCTGATTGATAACGAAGCCATCCGTGTACGAGGTGTTTACCTTGGCAGAGAAGGTTTGCTAAGTCGCAAGCATTTGGCAATTGCCAGTAGCTCAGTAAAAGTAATGGGCGTTGATTGCTGGTTAGTGTCAGGCTCTGATGTTATTCAAGATGTCAAAGAACTTCCAGAAGCAGACAAGATTGTCTATCTAGATGAATTCAAAGGCCGCCAAATCATCACAGATGGTGAAACGGTTGTCGGCACCATTGGGGATATTCGCTTGAATGACCAAGGGGAAATCAAGGCATTTTTGTTAGGGAAGGTCAATATCCAAGGCCCTGTGGCAGACCATAAGCTAATTGCTCGTGCTGCTGTGACTTCTTTAGGTGACAAGAAACGCCCGATGCGTGTTGATCTGAGTTTGGCTGAGCAGCATGCAATTGTTGCGAAGAATAAAGAATCTGCTAGCTAATCAATCGCACTGAGTTTTAGGCAAACTAAAAAGGACACACAACTTAAGTTGTGTGTCCTTTTGTTTTAACCAGCGGCTTCAGCTTCTGCCTTTTTACGCCAATAGCGGATAATGCCATCTATTGACATATCGATTGGGTCATTGGTCTGATGCGCGTCCCACATTGCTTGGTCGGCACCGTTGCTCAATGCAATTTGCTCTTGATGCGCACGGTAAGCGGCGATGATTTCCTCTCGACTTTGGCCCGAGTCAACGCCATTCTTCACAAACTGTGCTCCGTGATTGATCAGCGAGGCAACTGCTTCAAAATGCGGCAACGGGTCTTCAATACGTCCAAAGTGGGTCGGATAAATTGCGCTTAGGTTGAGTGATTTCAATCTTTCTAGGGACACATGCCATTTTTCTAGATTGAATTCAGGCGGTGGCGTCACGATTTTGAGCCATGGTGTAGGGAGATAAATCACCATACTCGCAACATCCCCGGTGAAGGCGATGTCTTCCAGCTGATAACTCATGTGATGATTCGCGTGCCCTGGGGTGTCATGCGCAATAAATTTATGCTCGCCAATCTCGATTACATCTTGATCGTAAAGTAAGGTGACTTGTTCCTCTGGAATTGGAATGAGCTCGCCATAGAGTGTTTCCATCTTGTCGCCATAAATGCGTAAGGCGCTGGCGTACAACCGTGATGGATCGATCATGTGCTTTGCGCCAATGTTGTGCACATAAATGTGCGCGCCTTGTTGCGCCCACCAACCGGCACCACCAGCATGATCAAAATGAATGTGTGTCAGCAATATGTGTTTAACGTCGCTTGGTTTGTAGCCATGCTTGGCTAACCCAGCGGTAAGTGCATCGACACAGGTGCGCGGTCCTGTTTCAACCAGAATTGGACCCGCTTCACTTTCAATCAGATAAGACGCAATGGCATTTGGATTACCAAGGTAGAAAAGATCAATTGTATGAATGTTCATTAGTGTGATTACTCCTCAATAATGCGCCAGTTGGCTTGCTCAGCTGCTTTTCGTAAGCGTCCATCAGGATCAACAGCAACAGGGTCGGTTGCTAGCGAGAGCATAGGAATGTCTTCAATTGTGTCGCCATAAGCTGAGGCTAACTTGCCGTCTTGCAGAAATGGTTGCAGGTTCTTAACTTTGACATCTTGCACATTGAAGGGGCCGTCTAATTCACCAGTGAAGTTGCCATTGTTGAATTTGAGCGGGGTACCGATGGCCTCAATGCCCGGTAGTTTTTCAAGAATACGCTTCAGGAATGGTTCAGGCATGCCTGAAATAATGACAACGCGTTTCCCGTTTTCAATGTGTTTCTGTAAGTCTGCAACGACTGACTTGCGAATATTTGGCACGAGCAAGTTGTCAACATTCCAGTTGATTACTTGTTGGAATTTTTCCATTGGAACATTGCGCCAAGCTTTTAGCGCATCCATAAACGCTAATGACTTGTAATGACGTGCCCGCTGCATCTCTAGTTTGATGATTGGGTAGTAGTGCAGGCGTTTCAATTTGAAATTGCGCACAAATTTCGTGCGGCCCTCTACTTCACCAATGTAGCGCAGTAAGCCACCAAAGAGCTGTGAGTTAGAAAGGGTGCCTTCAAAATCGACGGCCACTGTTGGGCGGTCATTGCTAGGGGGAGTGGTAAGTAAATCGAATTGAGTGCGCATTATTTATACGAGTTCAGCGGTATTGACAACAGTTGCAAATTCATTATGGAGACTGGCTAAAGCGACAGCATGAATAGTGTCAGCATCATAATGGGTGCCATCATAACCAGCGCGTTCATGGGCGGCAGTTGCGTCACCAACTAAGATTGGATTGAAGCCTAAGTTGCCCGCACTCCGCGTTGTTGTAGACACACAATGATTCGTCGTGAGGCCACAAATAACAACTTGTTCAATGTTATTGGCACGCAGGTGGTCTTCAAGCTCTGTCCCAATAAAGGCGCAGTTAACACTCTTCGTGAAATGAGGCTCGCTTTCCAGCGGCTCAAATCCGGCCTTGAGTTTTGCGCCTGGCGCTTCAGGGCGTAAAGGAGAGTTTGGCTCCACTGAAAGATGTTGAATGTGAACTATAGGGCGCTCTGCTGCACGCCATGTCGCAAGCAGCTTTAGACAATTTGCCTCTGCATCAGGATTGTTGCGCTTTCCCATTCGTGGGTCATCTAGGCCTTCTTGAATGTCTACTAAGATCAGAGCGGTGTTAGGTGTCACTGTTGGCATCTTTATCTCCTTGGGCTTGTTTTGCTGCTTCAAGCACTTTCAGATCTTGCTTGGAGAGGTCTACTTTCTCTAATAACTCCGGACGTCGCTCAAAGGTGCGAATTAACGCTTGGTCTCGTCGCCAGCGTTGCACGTTTGCATGATGTCCTGATGTCAAAATTGAGGGAATCCCCCATTCGCGATACATAGGGGGGCGCGTATATTGCGGATACTCTAACAGGCCTTGTTCGCTGTGGCTGTCGTCATGCGTTGCCGTAGGGTCACCGAGTACACCGGGGAGCAAACGCGTAATTGCATCGGTGATTGCTAGTGCCGGAAGTTCGCCGCCAGTTAAGACAAAGTCACCAAGTGACAGCTCATGCGTGACCAGATTTTCACGCACTCGTTCATCAATTCCCTCATAGCGGCCACAGAGCAGGGCGAAACGCGGCCATTTTGCCATTTCGCGCGCAATGGATTGCGTAAACGGCTTGCCTTGCGGCGTGACCATAATTAGCGGTGACGTGAAGCCTTCTCCCAACACACTTTCCACTGCATTGAAAATTGGCTCTGGCTTCATTAGCATGCCGCCACCGCCGCCATAAGGCGTGTCATCCGTGACTTTATGTTTATCGGTCGCGTAATTACGAATGTTATGGACATCGACATTGACAGCCCCCATTTCGTGGGCGCGTTTTAGGATGCTCGCGCCGAGATAGGGCGTGCAGACTTCAGGGAATAACGTGAAAATGTCGATTTGCATAGCGTCGATTCTACCATTCAGGCAGTTGTGAATACGGCGGTTAGCGAGGTGGAAATCGTAATT
>JAHDBS010000542.1 GCA_020630225.1 Anaerolineales bacterium
GCATCGCGCACGAGTTGTACCAATTCAGGCGAGTCGGAGAATTCCAATAAGCTCGGCAAGTTCTTTCCAGACTGTCCAAAAAACTGGCGCGCTTGCGACGTTGCATATTGCACAATCAGATCATCATCTAGCATGATGACCATTTCACGCACGGCTTTTGCCATTGCCTTTAGACGCAGGCTAGTTCGCTCAAGCTTCGTGTCATGCTTATTGATGCGCTTAGCGAGCTTTTCATTTTCTTGACGGAGGCGCTTATTCTCAGCCTCAACCAACACTAAGCGCTGTTGCGCGCGCTGCAATTCATTACGTCTGGAAGAAAACATAAAATTTAGTCTTCGAACCGATAGCCAACACCACGCACAGTTGTAATACGCGTAGGCTTGGACGGGTTGTCTTCAATTTTTTCACGTAGCCAGCGCATGTGAACATCCACCGTATGGCTATTGCCAACATAGTCATGCCCCCATACTTGCGCTAACAACAAATCTCGCGACAGCACCACCCCTTTGTTTCGCATCAGCTCAACCAAAAGGCCAAACTCTTTTTGTGTTAAGTGCAACTCAGCATCCCGCAGCCAAGCGCGGCGCGCGATCATATCAACTTTCAATTCCTTTGATTCAATGACGGTTGGGTTTCGGGCAGCAGCCTTGCTTGCCTCGCGTCGCAGGTTTGCTTTGACCCGCGCTAAAAGCTCACCCATCCCAAATGGCTTGACGACATAATCATCTGCGCCAGTTTCCAAGCCGGTGATTTTATCCATCTCCATCCCGCGTGCCGACAACATAATGATTGGCACTTGCGAATCACGCCGGATCATGCGGCAGACAGACAAACCATCTAACCGTGGCAGCATAAGATCCAAAATAATGAGATCTGGCTGTTCAGCACGCGCAGTATCCAGTCCGACTTGCCCGTCCTCCGCAGTGATGGTCTCGTAACCTTCCGCCTCTAAATTTTGCGCAAGCTGTTCGCGCAAAGAATCTTCGTCTTCAACAATAAGGATCGTTGCCATGTCTTAAGCGTATCAGAAATCTAAAGAGTAAGCGCTGTATGTGCCAAAGCGTTGCAAAGAAAGGCTAGACCTCAAGCTCTATTGCTCATTGTGTAAAGGCTTTGTAAAAAAGCCGAAAAGTCTTGTAAGACCACATTACCATCATGGCGAACATCGGATTACACCCAGTCATAGCCCTTCCCGTTTTGGGCTGTGCTGGGTGTTTTAGTCTATGAGGTATTTTATATATGACAAAACAAACGTCTCGGGCGTTGTTGCTCTATGCGTTCTCTGCATGCGCCATTCTGCTTTACACGGCACTGGCTTATGTTGACAACGCAAACGCAGCGCAAAACGAGCAGGCAGCAGCGCGTGCGCCCACATTACCCACAACGCCTTACAGTTATGCAAATGCAGCCCTGCCACAGCACTTTTTTACAGACAACATTCGTGGGCGTAACCAAGCCTCTGTAATTTCAAAGGACAACACCCCTGCGAGCAATCCAGTTACAGATGCCGGCGCAACCTTAGGCCGCGTGCTCTTTTATGACACAGCGCTTAGCGCCACGGGAACAGTCTCTTGTGCGTCCTGTCATGTGCAAGCAAATGCATTTGCAGACCCCGCGCGTGTCAGCTTAGGGGTTGCCGGAACAACGCTACGTAACTCACCAGGGTTAGCAAATGCGCGCTTCAACGACAACGGACGCTTCTTCTTAGACGAGCGTGCAGGATCATTGGAAGCACAAGTGCTATTGCCGTTTCAAGACCAAGTTGAGATGGGCCTCACGCTCGATCAACTCAACCAGATTGTGGAAAATCAGGCCTACTACGGGCCACTGTTCACAGCTGCATTTGGAGATGCAACCGTGTCTTCAGAGCGGATTTCATTGGCTCTAGCTCAATTTGTACGCAGCATGGTTAGCGCTAACGCCAAGTATGACCAAGGGCGCGTGCAGGTTGAAACGGCAAATCAAAACTTCCCAAATTTCACCGATCAGGAAAACTTAGGCAAACGTCTGTTTTTCAACCCGGGAAATCGAGGTCCAATTTCTTGCGGAGCTTGTCATTCGACAGAAGCGTTTGTGAGTGAATCGCCACGGCAACGCGGTAACAGTAATGCATCAAATATCGGATTAGATGTAACGTCGGCCGACATTGGGCTTGCTGAAGTTACTGGCAATCGCAATGACAGAGGGCGTTTCCGAGTTGCGTCCTTGCGGAATGTTGCAGTAACTGCACCCTATTTCCATGATGGCCGATTCAATTCGTTAGAGGATGTACTAAATCAGTACAACGGTGGTATTCAAAATCATCCGAACCTAGCGAATGTATTGAGTGACAATGGCGGGCCAGAACAGTACAACTTTTCTGAAAATGAAAAGGCAGCGATTGTGGCTTTCTTGAACACACTCACCGACTTCACCTTCCTAAGCGATGCCCGCTTTAGCGATCCTTTCGCAGCCACAGGTACAGAGCCAGCACCAATCTCAACGGTACCAGAGCAACCTGTAGCCATCCAGCCTGCTGACCCACCACGCGATGAGCGCGATGGTGATGGTCGTG
>JAHDBS010000543.1 GCA_020630225.1 Anaerolineales bacterium
CTAGCCTCTATCTTCCGCCAACATTTCCATTCCGTCCTGAGCGCCCATCACAAACCCCGGTTCGGGCTGTTTTGGCACAGTCCCAACGTAGCGTAAGCTGAGTTGCTGTAACACGGTCGGCACAATCAAGCGCATTTCCATCATGGCGAAGGTGTCGCCCATGCACTTGCGCGGCCCATCAATGAATGGGACCCAAGCAAACTTATGCCGATCTTGGCTGCGTTCAGGGGAAAAGCGCTCAGGGTCAAACGCCTTTGGGTTGTCCCAATATAGCTTGGACTGTTGTAAGCCACGAATATTGAGAACTAAGCTATCCCCTTTGTTGATTTTCAACGCGCCAAACTGATCGTCTTCATCAGCTTCTCGAATGGTCAAATACACGGGTGGATATAGCCGTAAGGCTTCCTTCACGACCATTTCTGTAAACGGCATGTGCTCTAAGTCAGCGAGGGTAGCATTCCGATCGCCCAAGACTGCTTCAATCTCACTAAGCACTTTTTCAAGCGCAGCAGGGTGCTGCTCTAGCAAATAAAACAGCCAGCTTAGCGTCAGGGCCGTAGTGTCGTGTCCGGCAAAGACAATCCCGCCCATTTCGCCAATCAATTGATCCGCGGTGAATTGCTGCCCTTCTTCCAAGCGGGCTTCAATCAGCGTATCCAGCAAATCGCCTTGCGGCTGCTGACTGGCGTAACGATCCTTCACAATGCGTGACAGGAATTTATCGCGGACTTGACGGGCGGCTAACCCGCGCTGGATCAGCGGCGTGCGGGTCCACAATGGCGGTGCCCAAATGGCAGACGCGCGTTTGAAGACAACTTCTGACCCAACCTCAAAAGCGTCTTGCAATTGATCGGTTTCGAAGCGGTCGGTCACGCTGAACATGGTGCGCGCAATAATGCGCATGGTGAGCGTTTTCATTGCATGTTGCAAATCGAACTGTGCGCCACGGGGAAGTTCAGCAATCAGAGCGTTGGTTTCGGTCACCATTGCCGTGGCAAAGCCTTCAATCTGCTTCCGATGAAAGCCCGGTTGCATCAGGCGGCGACGCCAAAGCCACTCATCCCAATTGTCGGTGTTGAACATCAATTCTGGACCACCCATCCGATTGAGCGTCATGAGCTGGCGCTCGCGAATATAAATGCGCGCTTTCTTTTGCAGAATGTGCTGCGCTAAGTCAGCATCGGTGACCAGAATAAATTCGCGACTTGGCCCTAGTTTGACCCGACTAATTGACGCAACCTCGCCGCTATCCAGCCAAAACTGAAGCGGATCGCGACGGTAGTTGAGGTAATCGTTGAAAAAAGGAACCGAGTCGGTGCGTGTTGGGAGCATTGGGTTTGCCATTTTGTGTTAAGCAGACGCCTGGGCGGTCTTCATTACAGGCGTGTCGGTAATCGGCAAGTGCACAAAGGCGGCGACAATGCCAAGGACAATGCCGGCAATCCAGATTGGGTCATAGGTGCCGCTGGCGTCATAGATGCGGCCACCGAGCCAAACACCAAGGAATGCGCCAATTTGGTGGCTAAAGAACGTGATGCCAAACAGCGTTGACAGGTAACGTGAGCCAAAGATCTTAGCGATGGTGCCACTGGTGAGCGGAACGGTTGCCAGCCATAAAAAGCCAATGGTGGCACCAAACACCATGGCAGTGGTGTTGGTAAGGGGCAAAAGTAAGAAGAGCGCAATCACAACAGCCCGCGCGGCATAGAGAAAGCTGAGTAGATATTTCTTGCGGTAGTGGTCACCTAGGTATCCAAATAGGCTAGAGCCAACCAAGTTGGCAAGACCAATGAGCGACAGTGCCCAAGCAGTTGCGCTAGGGGCAACCGCATTGTCTGACAGGTAAGCTGGTAAGTGGGTGGCAATAAAAGCGACGTGAAAACCACAGACAAAGAAGCCAGCATTTAGGAGCCAGAAGCTCGCATTTTTGCGGGCTTTGATCAGCGTATTGGCAAAATTGTTGTTGGGGTTAGCGGCATCGGCGCCTGCTTTGTCGTTGTTGGGGAAGGACAGCGACAGAACGCCAATGAGCCCTACTGCAACCGCCATGATGAGAAACGACTGACGCCAGCCGAATGCTTCTAACATCCAACCCGCGAGGCGGACGACGAGAAACATCCCGAGTGAGCCTGCGGCGGTCATAATGCCAAACACTGTGCTCTGATTTTCTTCGGGTGTCACCTGTGCTACTGCGCCAATCACCACGGTGAGTCCAGTTGCACTAGCCGCTAAGCCAATGAGCACCCCAAACGCCGTAAATAGCGTGCTGACTGTTGTCATTTGCGCCATGAGATACATGCCAATTGCGAAGCCTAATGCGCCCACTAACGTGACCCAGCGTGAGCCAAAACGGTCGGCGAGGATGCCTGCAAGCGGAAAGCCAATCAGAATGCTTTGGAGCGCCGAAGCGAGGCTGAACGTTTCGCGGTTGAGCGCGAGTTCAGCCACTACTGGCTTGAGAAAAATGCCGAAAGACTGACGCGTGCCCATGCTTAGGAACACAATCAGAAATCCGACAGCAATAACAAAATAAGATTGGCGATTCATAAGGTG
>JAHDBS010000544.1 GCA_020630225.1 Anaerolineales bacterium
GACAACTTTGGTATCGAACGCGGTCTGATGGCAACCATTCACGCTTTCACTAATGATCAACGCATTCTTGATACCGCACACTCAGACTTGCGTCGCTCTCGCACTGCAAGCGCCAATATTATTCCAACCACCACTGGTGCAGCGAAGGCTGTTGGGCTGGTATTGCCTGAATTGGTTGGGAAGGTCGACGGATATGCATTGCGCGTTCCAGTTGTAACTGGCTCTTTGGTTGACCTCACTGTCCAAACTGAAAAAGACACCACCTTGGCTGAAATCATTGCTGCATTCCGTGCTGCAGCTGATGGTCCAATGAAAGGTATCCTCGGTGTAAGTGATGAACCATTGGTTTCTGCTGACTACATTGGTAATCCAAATTCATCTACCATTGATGTGGGTAGCTGTATGGAAATGGGCCCACGCTTCTTCAAGATTGTGACTTGGTATGACAACGAATGGGGTTACTCATGCCGCACAGCTGACTTGGCTGCCCGCATGGCAAAAGACTTGGCTGGTTAATTCCAACAATAGTTATGATGATCAAAAGCTGGCACGTTTCTCAACAAAAGCGTGCCAGCTTTTAAATTAAGCCTCAATTCAATTTTCACCCAACAACTTTCATTCCTATGTCTAAACAAACCATTCGTGACATCAATTTCGCTGGCAAGAAAGCCCTTGTCCGCGTTGACTTCAACGTTCCGCTAAAAGATGGCGTTGTCAATGACGACACCCGTATCCGAGCGGCTATCCCGACGTTGAACTACTTATTAGAGCAAGGTGCTGCTCTCGTTTTGATGTCACACCTTGGTCGCCCAAAAGGGGAAGCTAAGCCAGAATTCTCTTTAGAACCGGTTGTCTCCGTATTGGCAGACTTGTTAGGAAAACCAGTGCAATTTGCAAGTGACTGCATTGGGTCTGAAGCTGTTGACAAGGCGGCTTCACTTAGTGCAGGTGAAGTGTTGTTGTTACAAAACACACGTTACCATGCTGGTGAAAAGAAAAATGATCCAGAAATGGCGCAGCAACTTGCAAAATTAGGCGATGTTTTCGTGAATGATGCCTTCGGGACAGCGCACCGCGCGCACGCAAGCACAGTAGGTGTTGCAGATCATTTGCCTGCTGTTTCAGGCTTGTTGCTTGAGCGCGAGCTAGACTATCTGATTGGTGCAGTGAGTAACCCAAATCGTCCATTCGTGGCGATCTTAGGCGGCGCAAAGGTTTCTGACAAAATTGCTGTAATTGAAAATTTGCTCACCAAAGCGGACAAAGTGCTAATTGGTGGGGGGATGGCAAATACATTTTATAAAGCGCAGGGCTTAGAAATTGGCACTTCGCTTGTGGAAGATGATGTGCTAGACACGGCGAAGTCTTTACTGGCTGCCGCTGATGGCAAGCTTATTTTGCCCAGTCATGTTGTGATCTCAGACGCATTTTCAGCAGACGCCAATACACAAACCATTGCGATTGCTGACGGCGTGCCAGAAGGTTGGATGATCCTAGATGTGGTCACCGATGAATTTGCCGTGGTATTGGCAGACGCAAAACTCGTTGTTTGGAATGGCCCAATGGGCGTATTCGAGCTAGCCCCGTTTGCAGCAGGCACAAATAGCGTGGCACAAATGATTGCGGATAGCGATGCAACCAGCATTGTTGGCGGTGGCGACTCTGTTTCAGCCATTAAGAAATCAGGTTTAGCAAATGAGATTACGCACATCAGTACAGGTGGTGGTGCTAGTCTTGAATTACTAGAAGGAAAAGTGCTGCCAGGTGTGGCAGCCATAGGAGATAAGATGGCAATTCAACGCACCCCGATTATTGCGGGTAACTGGAAAATGAATATGTCACCAGCAGCCGGGGTTGGCCTGGCGCAAGGCATCGTAGATCAATTAGGCGGCTCAATTCCAACGCAGGTTGTGGTGTGTCCACCATCGGTTAGCTTGTTTGCTGTTAGTCGTGTTGTTGGCCCAAGCCCTGCGCTAATTGGTGCCCAGAACATCTACTTTGAAAGCAAAGGTGCCTATACTGGTGAAATTGCACCAGATATGCTGACGGGTTGGGTCAATTACGTCATTATTGGTCACTCAGAACGTCGCCAAATGTTTGGGGACACAAACGAATGGGTGAATAAAAAGGTCAAGGCTGCATTTGCGGCTGGACTGATGCCAATTTTGTGCTGTGGTGAAACGCTGGCGCAACGTGAAGCTGGCGAAACCAATGCTGTTTTGAAAGCACAAATTGAAAGTGCACTTGACGGTGTCTCTGCTGACGATTTTGAAACAATGGTGATCGCCTATGAACCGATTTGGGCAATTGGCACAGGCGTGACAGCCTCTCCAGAGCAAGCAGAAGAAACCTGCGCTGAAGTACGCTGCATGATCGCTGGAATTTATGGCGACACATTGGCAGAAAAAGTGCGCATTCAATATGGCGGTAGTGTCAAGCCTGCTAATGCATTTGATCTCGCATCAAAGCCGAATATTGATGGCTTCTTAGTAGGTGGCGCAAGTCTTAAAGCTGACAGCTTTGTTGAAATTATTCGCGAAGCGGCCCG
>JAHDBS010000545.1 GCA_020630225.1 Anaerolineales bacterium
CGGGAATCGCATCTTTTGTGAAGTCTGCAGTTACAGCTTGTCCATTTAACTTCGCGTCTTTCGTTGGCTGATGCTTACCACCAACGTGCTCATTGTTGAAGAGATACATCCGCGCACCATCATCAACATGCCCGATTGTCACCGTTAAGCTATCCGGCTGCTTGGGAAGATTCACATGCGCAATGAAATATGTGAAATGTAAATTCTTAAACTTGCCGCCATGATAGCCACCAGGCAAAATTGAATCCGCTTGCATATTGATGTGGCCTTCTGCATCAACGTAGTTCGCATTCACATCACGGACTTTTTTCCAGCCTGGATCATTCAGATCTGGAATATGTGCAAAGCGATAATTTGTGGGATCGCCATGTGCTGTCGGCAGCGGATACTCGGCTGTTGGCGTCAATGGTATGTATTTACCGGTTGAAAACATAAGCCAGTCAGTGCTCTTTACGGATGAAGTTGTCATTGTTATCTCCCTATGATTCAATAGCTTCATTGTGTGGTGTATTCAAATCATTCGCCATGCAGATGCGGTTACGTGCAATCGATTGAAGTTGAATATCAGTCACTTAACGCAAACTAAATTTGAATTCCGGAGGCTGCCAGAGATTAGCCAGTTTATATCTATAAACTAACCTTTTGAGCGATAGTACTTCTAGGGATGCTAACTAGTGACAGTGTTTTTTCAGAGAGCAGTGAAGAAAGAAAGCGGAGGGCAGCAAATTGAAGAAGACTAATTCACTGCTGTTACGAAGTTAAGTCATCAGCAATAAAAAAATACAACACACGAATGCAATACTTTCAAAGCCAATGCGCGTCCAATGCCAATTGCTCCACGTTTTCAGTTCTTGCGGTAATTCAGCATTTGATAGTGTGCGATCTGCAAATTTTTGATTGCCAGACTTGAAATACAGGAAATAGGTTGAGAAAAATGCAAGTGTTGCGCAGCCCATCACCACATAAAGTAAGGTATGGTCTGAGCCCGCAATCAAACTGAATACAACAGTAATTAATGGAATGAAAGTCGCAGCAATCGTGAGTGGCGAGAAAAAGCGATAGAGCAATGGCCCAACAGTTTTGTGCTGTTCGAAAAAGTCATCGGGGTCCATCTGCTTCCAAATTGGCACAAACAAACACGCTTCGGCAATTTGAGCACCTAAAAATATGCCCAGCACAATTGCAGACAGTACTAAGAAAATTGCGGTGAGTTGAAGCATTGTTTGCCGTGATCCTTGTAACAGCGTATTTGGCTAGTCCAGCTTAGATTGCTGAATCCGTGCACTCAAAGAGACGCTTGTGTCTTTGAGGCCTCTACCCTCAGTTATTATAAGCAGTCTAACATCCAAATTTATTCAACACGCAGTCCTATTGAGTACCACACTTACTACATTAGACGCTATCATTGTCGACACAACATCTGATAACCCAACGTAAGTTGATTAAACGCCTCAAAAGAGAATTACCTTATGCCAACCACAAGCCGAGAAATTCATTTAGTTAGCCGCCCTGTCGGCATGCCTACCCACGAGAACTTTACTGTTGCGACAGTCGAAATTGCCGACCCCGGCGAAGGTCAGTTGCTGGTCAAAAATCTATACATGTCAGTCGACCCGTATATGCGTGGCCGCATGATTGACCGCAAAAGCTATATTCCGCCATTTGGCTTAAATGAGCCAATGACCGGCGGATGTGTTGGCGAAGTCGTTGTGTCGAACAATGCAAACTACAACGTAGGGGATCACGTTTTAGGCTTTGACAGCTGGCGTGAATACTATCTCTCTGATGGACGCGGCCTACACAAAGTCGATGGCAATATGTTGCCAGTGTCTACGTATCTCGGCGTGGCGGGGATGCCTGGGCAAACTGCCTATTGGGGGCTGCTTGACATTGGTCAGCCTAAAGAAGGCGAAACCGTTTTTGTTTCCGCAGCGGCTGGCGCAGTTGGGTCAGTCGTGTGTCAAATTGCAAAACTGAAAGGTTGTACAGTCATTGGCAGCGCTGGTTCAGATGAGAAAGTTGCTTGGCTCAAAGACTCAATTGGCGTCGATGCCGCCTTCAATTACAAGTCTGTCGAAAGTGTTGCAAAGGCGTTGCGCGAAGCCGCCCCTAAAGGCATCGACATCTATTTTGAAAACGTTGGTGGTGATCACTTAGAAGGCGCACTAGCGAACATGCGCCCCAATGGTCGCATTCCGGTTTGTGGCATGATCGCGCAATACAATGCGACTAAGCCAGTGCCAGGACCAACCAACTTGACCTCAATTATTGGCAATCGCTTGCTGCTGAAGGGCTTTATCGTGAGCGACTACGCTTCGCGCTCGGCTGAGTTCTATGCAGACATGGCCAAATGGCTGGGGTCAGGCCAGCTTAAGTATGAAGAAACGGTTCTAGAAGGAATTGAGTCTGCGCCAGATGCTTTCATCGGATTGTTTACCGGTGCGAATATGGGCAAGATGTTGGTCAAGCTCTAATCGACATCTAAACACTTAGCAACTCACGAAACAAAAAGGCTTAGAACATCAAGTTTCTAAGCCTTTTTGGAAT
>JAHDBS010000066.1 GCA_020630225.1 Anaerolineales bacterium
GCGACAGTCGCTTTGTCAAAGCCACGGGCCACAATTTCCGCCTGCGATTCGTGCCGTTCAATGTGCCAAGCCAAAATTTCATCCAAAATTTCGTAAGGTGGTAGCGAATCTTGATCGACTTGATCAGGCCGTAGTTCAGCTGATGGTGGTTTTGTAATCGTGTTGCGCGGAATAATCTCTTCACCACGCTGGACGTTATACCACTCGCACAGCGCATAAACACGCATCTTGAGCACGTCCATAATGACGGCCAGTGCCCCATTCATATCGCCATACAACGTTGCGTAGCCAACAGCATATTCCGACTTATTGCCCGTTGTCAGCAGCAGTGCACCAGTCTTGTTGGACATTGCCATCAGAGTCAGTCCGCGAATACGCGCTTGAATATTTTCTTCAGTAACATCTGGCTCACGCCCTGCAAATGGTTCAGCCAAAACCGTATTGAACGCTTGCATCGCAGGTGCAATTGGCAACGTCCATGAAGCCATTCCTAAGTTGTCTGCTAACGCTTGGGCGTCAGCAACGCTATGGTCGCTTGAATATGGTGACGGCATGAGCAGCCCAGTCACGTTTTCAGGCCCTAGTGCCTCAGCTGCAATTACAGCAGTAAGGGCTGAGTCAATTCCACCTGACAACCCTAAAACCGCAGACTTGAACCCAGACTTATGAACATAGTCACGCGTGCCTAACACTAGCGCCTGCCACATTTCAGACTCAACTGAGAAATCATCGGCAGCAACTGTGGCTGTAAGCTCTGCAAAATCAGCGGTCCATGTGTCTTCGGTAAAACCAGCGGCGCGGCCAAATAATTCGCCAGCCGCGGTAAATGCCGAGGAGCGACCATCAAAGACAATGTCATCATTCGCACCAACCTGATTGACATAGAAAATCGGTGTGTTGTGCTTTTGCGCCGAAAATCCAATCATGCGTTCTCGCAGCGCTTGTTTGCCAATCTCAAATGGAGACGCGGATAAGTTCACAATCAGATCAACATTTTCAGCGGCTAAGTCTGCAATTGGATCAACGTGATAGCGTTGCGGATACCAAAAATCTTCCTCATTCCAAATATCTTCACAAATTGAAACGCCAATGCGCTTGCCATCTAATTCAAGAATTTGGGTGCCTTTTGCTGGCTCAAAATACCGATCGCCATCAAACACGTCATAAGTTGGCAAAAGCGTTTTGCGGAATACATGCTTGATTTCGCCAGCTTGCAAAAATGCAGCACTGTTGAATAATGGTCTTCCTGGAAACTCTTCATTCAGTTCAGCTATCCCTACTAGCAACGGTGGGTAGTCCTTCAATTCAATGGCAAGGTCACGCAAAATGCGCCACGCTTCTGCCACAAAGGCATTGCTTAGAAGCAGATCTTTCGCTGGATACGCCATCAACGCCAATTCAGAAGTTACATATAAGTCAGTGTCGGGTGTCGCCTTTACAGCAGAAGCAATCTTCGCTGCATTATTAGCAAGGTCACCAACAATAGGGTTGATTTGAATGGCAGTTAGTTTCATTAGGGAAGTAGAAAGTTTGGGTAAAAGACCAAGCCACTAGCGTCCATGCGCTACAGGCAGCTCAGGCTCAAGATTGTTTCAATTCTATTTTGGCTGAAAGAATGACGTAGAAAATTAGCAGCAAGTCTGCTAATAACAAATGAATAATTTGGATCCAGCCCGGCGCGAGCAAAATAACATTTACAGCACCAACCAACCATTGGACAACAACAATAATCGAAACGGTACGTGCAGTTTTACGCACATGCTGAACATTAGTGTCTGCAACAGTAAGCTCTGAAATCACAAGTAAGATCATGCCTGCGGCAACCGCCACAATTGGATGGATAATCCGCAGCCGTACTAAGAAATTCATGCCCGGCGTAAAGTCTTGTCGAATGCCTTCGATGATGCTCTCCGCTGGAAACAAGGTATCCCCAAGTGCTGTCACCGCCCCCGTTGCAGCGACCAGCAACAGACCAATTCCACCAATAAGAATTAGCGTGCGTCCGCCGCGTAAGGTGACCTTCTCTTTTGCATTTGCATAGTAAGCTGTCAATGTCATGACGCCTAGCAAAATAAAGGTGTTGGCTTGATGAATAGCAATGGCCACTGCCCGCCAGATTGAGGCATTGTCAGCAACAAGTTCTAAGCGGACAAGAATAGCCCCAATTGCGCCTTCAATAATGATGAATACTAGCGAAAGTATTGCGTAACGGCGCACCAAGTGCCCCTTGCTAAACGTTCGAAAAGCCCAAACCAACAAGATGATGACCAAGAACCCAGCTAAGGTGCTTGTCAAACGATGCGATAGTTCAATGATCGTTTCAATTGCGGGGTCTTTGGGGATAATTTCGCCATTGCAAGTTGGCCAATGACTGCCACAACCAGCCCCGGACCCAGTAATTCGGACCCACGCCCCCCATAAAATAACAAGGATTGTGTAACCGACAACAAACCACGCATAGCGTTGAAAACGCTGAACAGCTTTACTCATTCGCAAACTCATTGATGATTGCAATCAGGGTCTCACTGGCTGATTGGGTTGCTTTGTAAGCCGTAGAAACAAGTTGACCAGACACTGGTGCGGTCGAGGCATTTTCGAGTGCGTCAACACAGAATTCTTGAAGGGGCGTCATGGCATCTTTGAGACCCAGTAACGTATTTGCATAGCGATCGGTACGATTACCAGACCCATTCACGCCCACAATTTCCAAAGCTTTCATGGAATCATAGCGCTCATTGTGGTCTTGACAATCAAAAGGACGGCCTTGCAGCGTTTGTGCATACCAATTGAGCATCATATCAACCTGATTACGTGCTGTCTGGGCATCCAAAATGGTGATGAGCTCTGCCTCTTCAATGCTGATGGTTTCAACGCCTTCGTCGTTATTCTCTTGCTCACTTAGTACCTCAACTGTCATTGGCGTTTCTTGCGCAGGCTGAACAGGAGTAGGCGTATTTGTTGGAATATCAGTTGGCGGTAATGGTGTGCTTGGGGCATCTGTCGGGAGGACCGTTGTGCTTGTGACAGTTGGCGCACTGGTTGGCTCAATATCAATTGGCTCTTGATTGCCACGCGCAGCACTCGTAAGCGCAACCGCTGTATCAAATGCATCGATCTGTGGATTAGAGCTCTCACCACTCAAACTGCACGCAGACAGCCCCAACAACAGGCAGAATGCCCCGAATAACCCTACTAAATACCGGACTTGCTTTTTATGTGTCATACTTACACTAACTGTTTTGATTGTAACATTGTTTGATAGTCGTAACCAAATTATGGAGCAACAGTTGTGCCAAAGTGGGGAGTAGGCGAGAAGAAGTAGGGATTACAAGCTAAACCGCAGCTGATTGATTTTGCGCTGCGCGTTCAGTGTACGAAGGGCCAAATAGTTCCTTTCACGGTCAGACAAATACACCATGTCTGCCAAAATATCTTCACTTGCCAATAGCCGTTGATACAGCGCATGACGTTCTGAATTTGACAGCACCGTGTCGCCAGAATATTGCATCAGTAACGAGCGATTTTCTAAGGCCGGCGTAATTGCAGCGGCAAACACATCAAATGCTTGCCAGTGCGCTCTATCCACAATGTTTGGGTCAGACAAGAACATATCCATACCAGCCAACAGTCCAAGCAAGCACGCCTTTGCCACGCTCTGATCTACAAAGTTTAGCAACGCTGCCATCCCAAGCCCGTCTGTAAATAAGGGACCATGGTAGCCAACCCGCTCCCGAAATAGTCGCAGTGCACCATAGGAAACTGTAGCAGGCACAAACTCAGACGTGTCTGTAATTTGGTTATAAAACGCAACGTGTGTCACCATAATTGCGTCCATCAGGCCCAGCTGACTATGAACTTTGAAAGGGAACAGGTCTGCGTCGCGCAGTTCAATTGTGACCCCATCAATATGAGGATCTGGATTTGTACTCACTGCGCCGCCAAGTCCAGGGGCGTGTTTCGTGACACATTGCACGCCAGCAGAGCGGATGCCTTGGGCATACCAAGCTGTCACCAAAGTCGTTGTGATGGGATTAGTCGAGACAGCCCTCCCCTGCAACACCTTAGAATCGTTTTGCAAATCTAGCACGGGGCCATAAATGGCATGTACACCTGTTTCTTTTAGCTCTGACCCGACCGTCGCGCCCCACGCTGTCACTGTTGCCGCAAACTCTTGAATAGTTTCATCGGCCTGTAACAGCGGCTGCAAGCGTACGTACTCGGATTCCAATTCAGCCATCGCCCAAGTGTCATCGACATCGGTGTAGGCAGCGAGTAATGGATCAAACTCAAACCCTAAGACCTCAAAGTCTGGCGGCAAGGTATAGCCATCCCGCAAACGCGCAACCGTAGACGATTCTTGGTCCACCATGAGTAGCAGATCATAGGGCGAGCTAAGTCGCGCTTCTGCTTTGAGGTCAGCAACAAATTGGATGACATCTGCACGTGGGATTTGCGTATTCCCATTGAACAAGGAAAACCCACCCGGCTTGATATGCGCCAAATGCGTCTGCATGTCTTCAGTGACCCGCGGACCATACAGATCAATCGCAAATAGCTGCCCAATACGTTGCGCAGGAGAAATGGAAGTAGATAGATTAGGTGGCGCTAAACGGCTTAGCGGCAGCCCAATTGTGGCAGCGCCAGCAACTGCAAGAAACTGACGCCGAGAGAGATGTTTAGGCAAGGTGAGCATCCAACCAAGTCACCACGTCTGAAATGACTTGATCCTTTTCTGGCTCGTTCATCGTTTCATGATAAAAGCCACGGTAGTATTTCAACTTACGATCAGTTGCCGCAATACTGTCAAAGAACCGTTGTGAGCCTTTTGGATTGGCAAGTTTGTCTTGATCCCCATGGAACACATAGACCGGCAATGTGAAATTACTGGCCTTTTCTGCAACTAGCGCACACCCACGCAACATTTCTGCGCCAACACGCGTTGGTACGCCACCGCGCGGAATAAGCGGGTCGTTGTTATAAGCATTGACTACAGCTTCATCGCGTGAAATATGCGCACTATCTAGTGAGGTCGTTGCAACTTTGGGAATTACTCTGGAGAGCACGCTAGCCATCCGGATGAGCATTGGCGAAACATCATCGTCTGGCATAAGAAATGGGCTAGACAAAACCACGCCAGCAACTGTTGGTTGCTCGTGAGTAATGTAAAGGCTCGTCACCAAGCCCCCCATACTATGCCCTAACAAAAACAATGGCAGGTCAGGCGCGTTGGCCTTGAGTAAGCTCACCACTGTCTCCAAGTCTGCTGCTAGTTCCATAATGTCAGGGTAGTAGCCAAGCCGTTCAGCTAACTTGCCATGCCCAATTTGGTCATACGCAAACACGTCATAGCCTGCAGCATTAAGCGCAGCAGCCACGTGCTGATAGCGCCCTGCATATTCGGCATATCCATGCACAATGAGAACTTGAGCTTTAGGCGCATCGACTTGCCACGCATAGCGTGTCCGCGTCTGGCCATTTGCAAGGGTGAATACAGTGTCTGACATGGTGAATTTCTCCTTGATCGGATTTTGCCCTATGATGAGGAAGAGGTCAACTGTTGGAAACACTCATCATTATTGGACCGATCGCCCCCTATCGTGGCGGCATCGCAGAACATACGATGTGCGTCATCGATGCGCTTACCCCTGAGTTTGACGTCAAGGTGATCTCTTTCAAGCGGCTCTATCCGCAGTGGCTGTATCCCGGCGAGTCAGATCGCACTGCACCTTTGCCCCGTGATGATTCACGCTTTCAGCTAGATTTACTCAATCCACTCAGCTGGCTTCAAACGCTCCGCAGCATTGCCCAACATCAGCCAATTGCTGTGATTGTGCCGTGGTGGACAACCGTATGGGCACTGCCTTTCGGCTGGCTCTTCCGTCGGTTACGGGCGCGCAACATTCAACCCATCGGCCTTATTCATAATGTACTGCCGCACGAGGCGAACCGAAGCGACACTTGGCTTACACGTTGGGCACTCCAGCCAGTCGAGAAATTTATTGTGCAAGCTCAGTCAGAATATGACCGTTTGGGGGCGCTGTTACCAAACGTTGCCATCGAAACGTGTGCGCATCCACCTTATGCCACCTTGGCACCTGTGGAACAGCCCAGACAAACAGATGTGCCTGAACTCTTGTTTTTTGGGCTCATCAGAGCCTACAAAGGCCTCGCCGACCTGCTGGATGCGCTGGCGATTGTCAAACAACAAGGCCTAACATTTCAACTCAATGTCGTTGGCGAATGCTGGGAAGACATTGCTACCTATCACGCACAAATTGAACGTTTAGACCTTACCGATTACGTCACGATAGACGCGCGCTTTGTCCCAGATGACATCGTTCATGTTGCCTTTCAGCGTGCCAGTGTAGTCGTTGCGCCCTATCGACATGGGACGCAAAGCAGCGTATTAGCGCTGGCACAAGGCTATGGCAAACCAATTATTGCGAGCAGCGTAATTGAAGACACCCTTGCCGCTGACTATGCCGGCTGGCAACGCATTGTGCCACCGAACAATCCGGCATTATTAGCGCAGGCAATCATGGACGCCCTTACCGAGTGCCCAACGGATGTCACAGTAGCAGCACCAAGCTGGACTTGCTTCGTAGACGCTGTAAACGCATTGCTGCAACGCTAATGCACATTTTGTATCTCATTCCACAGGACGCGGAAAGTCCGTATGGCAATGGCCGCGCATTGCCAATTGCGACTGCGCTTAGTGAACAGGGACATCAAGTCACTGTGCTTATGTTGCACGCAAATTACGCTGCCTGTGAACAACGTCAGTATGCACTGAACGACAACTTACACGTGCGGGTTGTGGCTCAGTCGCATGTCAAAAAAATTGGCAATCAGAAATCTTATTTCAATCCAGTACAGCTCATCTGGGTCATATTTATGGCAATCTGGCAGTTGTATTGGGTGGGCCGCAGCATTCAGGCCGATCTCATCTTGATTGGCAAAGCACAGCCCCAGTGTGGCATTGCAGGCTTACGACTTGCTCGCCAAAAAGGCATTGCTTGCTGGCTAGATGCCGATGACTATGAAGCCGCCTCAAACCGATTTAGTAGCGCGATACAGCAGTGGGCACTCGCCGTGTTTGAAAGAGCGCTGTGCTGCCGAGTAGATCAAGTCCTGACCAACACTGACTTTATGGTCGAAAAAATCGCCAACTGGTGCGCAGCACAAACCGTGCAGAAGCTCCCCAACGGCATTACCCAAGACTGGCTCATACCGCCAACAGAATTGGACACGCAGCAGCTACGCCAGACGTTGAAGATCTCGCTGCAGTCGCAGGTCATCGGGTTTATTGGCAGCTTGAGCTCTCCCAGCCATCCCGTTGAACTATTGCTAGATGCCTTTCAGCAGGTACTGAAAACACAGCCAAACACAGGGTTACTAATTGTGGGCGGAGGAGAAGATTGGCAACCACTGCAAGACCATGCGCAGCAGATTGGTATCGCGGACGCCTGCCACTTTACAGGCAAAGTCGCCCCAATTGAGGTCAAAAAGTATTATGCATTGTGCGATGTTTGCATTGAACCACTTTTAGCAGATGATGCCGCCCTTAGTCGCGCACCGCTGAAGCTATTTGAAGCGTGGGCAACTAACGTACCTTTTCTAACCAGCCTAGTGGGCGAACGCGCTCAGCTTTATGCAGGCTTACCCATAGACTGGTTCCCTGAGCCAGATGATGTCAACGCGCTTGCTAACAAGATTGAAGCTGTCCTGACCACCCCACAGATTGCAACCGCACTACAGCAACACGGAAAAGAACAAATTCAACGCTTTACTTGGGACACGCTTGTCCAAGGGCTCTTGTCAGCATGACCAACGTTCTTATCCTCAATTTTCATTCGTCCGCCAACGTTGGTGACCAAGCGCTAATGGAAACCGCTGTCCAACAGCTACAGCAAGAGCTTCCAGACGCGAACATCACTGTCGCTGTCAACGATGTAAATAGCGTGATCCCCGACTGTAAAACGGTGCCGTCGCTATATGCCTTATGCACCCAGCTAGATCCAGCGCGCGGCATCCGCTGGCGCTTGCTACCGCTCGCAATTTATTTGGCAACGTGTATGCCATTTGCCCTTATTTTGCGCTTGACCACGCTCAATCTAGGCGTCTCCCTGCGGCAACGTGAGTTGCTCCACGCTTACTACTCTGCCGACATCATTCTGAGCTGTGCTGGCGGGTTTCTATATAGCAGCGGCAAGATTGGTTTACCCCTCAGAATTTCGCTGTATACCTTCTGGCTTGCGTTTGCTAGTGGCAAACCCCTCTACATATTGCCGCAGTCTATTGGGCCACTCTGGCGGCCAAGAGACCGCTGGATTACCGCCGCTACGCTGCAACATGTCAGCATTATTCAGGTGCGTGACCAACAAAGTGCAGCGCTCATCCAAGAGCTTGTTCCTAGCCATCCGCATATTCAATTCTTGACTGACTTAGCGCTGGCGTACGTCCCACTTCAGCCCGCAGCCCCTCTCGCACTTGCCCTCCCAAAACCATGGATTGGCGTCACCGTCATCGATTGGGGCGGGCAAAACAAACGTTTTCAGACACAACAACAGTTTGAAACAGCCGTTGCCAACAGCCTCAATCGCATTGCAAAAGAGACAGGCGGCAGCGTAATTTTCTTGCCACAGGTCACTGGCCCCACCGCAAATCAAGATGACCGAATTGTGGCGCAACGCGTAGCAGCACAGCTTGCAGTGCCAATGCACGTATTTACAGACCCGTTGAGTCCAAGCAAACTCCATCAGATCTACAGCCAACTTGACTGTTTGCTCGGCACACGCATGCACAGCGTCATCTTTGCCGTGCTCAGCAACGTGCCTTTTGTAGGGATTGCTTACTTACCCAAACTATTTGGCTTTGCCGCTCAATTAGAAATCGCAGACTGGGTGGTGGCAATTGAAGACGTCACTGAGGCAGCTCTATATGAGCGAATTGGGGTCACGTTGGAACAAATCGGCACGAAGCGTGCAACGCTTGCCGCTGCATTACCTGCGAAACAGGCCATTGCGCAATCGGCTTGTGCCACCATTGTGCAACATTGGAAAACTAGCAATGGCTAACCCAATTCGTTTAGTCTTGCTGGTTGCCGACTTTGACACAGAAAACACCGGCGGCCTGACTCGTTTTGCCGAAGCGCTTGCATATGCGCTTGACAAAGACCAATTCAAAGTCAGCATCGTCGCGCTTTGGAAGCGCCACACAATCGGCGAAGCGACGCGCATCTCAAGACTAAAGGATGCTGGGTTTAGCCCTATAACGCTGGCTGACTTTGACGCAGCGCACCCATATCGTGCCTTTCGCAACGCCTTTCGAGTGTTACCCAAAACAATTGCGCAGCTAACGCCAGATCTGATTCATTGTCATTCGGAATTCGGCGAGATTGCACTCGTCTTTTTGAAATTACTAGGAAAGCTACCATGTCCGGCTCTGCGAACAGCGCACAATTTTGAATGGAAAAAACGGCCACTCAGGCGCTTACTGCTTTCGCGGTTCGCGTATTTATGGACATACACTGCTGAGTATGGGGTGTCGTCAGAGATTGTGAAATTACTCAATAAACGTTGGGGGGCGACACCAGCAAAGTACATTCCAAACGCCGTGGATCTCACGCGCTTTGCAGCAGCAAGTGCCGACAACGCCCGCTTAGCACACTGGAACATTCCAAAAAATGCTCCGCTCATCATCAGTATTGGCCGGTTAGCACCGCAAAAAGGATTCCAAGACCTAATAGCGGCTGCGGAACTGGTCTTGCAGACGCAGCCTGACGTATATTTTTTGATTCTTGGCGAAGGGCCAGCGCGCCCGACCCTACAAGCTCAAATCGATGCTGCCAACTTACAGAGCCACGTCATTCTTGCCGGCACCCAAACCCAAATTGAAACGCTGCTACCCTGCGCAACGCTATACGTTTCTAGCTCACATTGGGAAGGTCTACCAACTGTGGTTTTAGAAAGTATGGCAGCTGGCGTTCCCGTCATCGCTACTGACATTCCGGGGTCTAACACGCTTGTTCAGCACAACAAGACTGGCTGGCTAGTGCCTGTACAAGCACCTGCCGCACTCGCGCGACAAATTTCAGACAGTCTGACCGCGCCAAACCTAGCAGCTGTAACCCAACACGCGTTACAGCACACTGCCCAATTCGATATTCAACGCATCGCGCAGCAATATACAGTTGAATACACTCGTCTTTTAGCGTGACCGCCGAAAAACTCTTCACCCAAATTGGCGCAGCCCTTTCTGGTGCAACCCTGCATCGGATTGCCAGTTTGGTCGCGACACTGGTTGCTGCACAACTGCTATCAACTGCTGCGTTTGGGCAACTTATCGCTGTATTGGCCTTATTACAACTCACGGCAATTTGTTTTGATCTAGGGTTAGAGCTTTGGTTGCTACGCCAAGACAATACAAGCATCGCATTTCAAACTGTACTGCCCCTCCGCTTAATTGCCGGTTTCGTCTGGATGATCGTCATCATCGGCAGTATGTGGTGGCTAGCGCAACCTATCTATCCGCTTCACCTCATCACGCTGGGGGCAGTGTTCATCTGGCTAGAGATTTTGCTCAACACCTACTTTGCGTGGTTCAAAAGTGAAGTCAACAATGAACTCATCTTTCAAACTGCAATCATCACTGCAACATTGACGGTGATTGCGATTATTGGCCTATTTGCATTGCCAGACGTGTCAGCAACGTTCGTGCTTTGGGCGCGCATCCTCCCCCTGATAGTAGGGCTCGCCTTTGCCAGCACCCAAGGTGGTAAACCACAACTTCAATTTGTTGCAAAAGATATTCTGGCAGTCTTACGCCAAACACCGCCCTATGCCACATCTGTATTGTTGGCTGCCGCGTATACCTATGCAGACATCACTATTATTGCTAGCACGCTTGGAACAACCGCTGTGGGGCACTATGGTCTCGCCACGCGTATTTTGACGGCCTTATTCATTATTCCTAACGCAATGCACACTGTGATGGTACCCCTGGTGGCACAAGCTGCTGAGCATACGCAATATCAAGCGACAAATTACAAGAGCCAATTCACTGTTGGCCTTGGCCTCGCACTTGGCTTGATTTGTCTTGGGCTAATCGGAACGACTCTCGGCCCTGAAAAATATGTCCCGACTGCTTCGCTCATCCTCTGGCTAAGTCTCATCATGGCATTTCGAGGAATTAGCTTCGCGGCTGCGACAAATTTGGTTGCCCACAACTGGCAGGCGCAACGCGTGAAAATTCAGGCAGGCGTGGCTGTCTTCAATATCGCCCTAACCTATTGGGTCGCCCAACAAGGCTCACTAACTGGCGTTGCCATTGTGTATCTTGTGAGCGAAATAATTTTGTCGATTGGGTATTTCAGCTTAGATAAAAGGCTCCAACGCACCCTTATGTAGTAAGTTGGTTAGGGTTTTCATACAACGTTTCACAGAATTTGTGAAACTAGACTCTTTGTGCTACGCTACTCACAATCTGAGCAACGGTATAAACCTTGCACAAATCAATGGGGAGCGTCCGTAAATAAGCCTATTAGGACGTTAATTGATTAGTTTTTCAACTGTTCCGCTTGACGTTTTATTTTGATCATTCGGGGCAGTACATCACGACCTTTACTTTGAATATGAAGAAGAATGCTGCCGTTCGTAGTCTAGCGCTCATGAGCGCTTTTTTAGTCCTCAGTCTAATGCTGGCTGGGTGTTTCGCTAATCCATTTGCCAGATCAGCCGCGGAAGGGGATGAAACCAGCGTATTTGATGCTGATTTTGAGAATGCAGATTTCGAAGCCGAAGACCTGATTCCAGAAACGGCAGTAGCCCCGACATCAGTTGCAATGGCAGATGATGCCGAAGAAATGACTGACGACACATCTGAAGACATGGACGCAGATGATGACGATGCAGACATGGAAGACACTGACGATGAAATGGCGGAGGAAAAAGAAGACGACGCCATGGCTGACGATGAGTCGATGTCAGAAGAACCAACTGATCTGCCTACAGTCATGGTCCCAACCGCTGAAGCAGAAGACGAGGATGACGAAGACGCAACCCCTCAACCAGCAACACAAACTGCTATTGCTGTTATTGAAGCGGAAGAAAGCGAAGACAGTGACAGTGACGGCGAAGACATTGGTGGCGAAGAAACAGACGCAGAAAGTGGCAATGAAGATGGTGCTGACAATGTCATCACCGCCAACCCAGATGCTTGTGAACACACAGTAGAAGCGGGGCAAAACTTGTTCCGTGTGGGTCTGGCCTACAACATTCCATGGGACGTGCTGCAACTCTACAATGCCTTGCCAAATCCAAACTCTATTCGAGTTGGTCAAGTCCTTCGCATTCCAAACCCAGGGTGTGATTCAGCGCCGGCAGCCTCCACCGAACAAGGTGGCAGCGGCGGCGACTTTGACCATGTCGTCCAACTAGGCGAAAACTTGTTCCGCATTGGCCTGAAATATAATATGACGTGGGATATTCTGGTAGCAGCCAACCCAGGTATTGATCCAGACAACATCAAAGCTGGTGATCGCTTAGTCATTCCTGCTGGCGGCATTGTTGACAACCCTGCCCCAATAGCAACACCAACGGCAGCCGAAGCCGCAACTGCGACACCGACAGCTGCGGTCGCTATTATTACTGCCACCCCAACGGCAGCAAGCGATAACGCGACAGCTACCCCAACGCCTGACGGACCAACAGGCACCGTTAGCGTGGAAGACATTGAAGTTTCGGACACCGGCGTACATGTTGTGCAAGCCGGAGAAACACTCTCGCTGATTGCACAAGCTTATGACATTCCATTGAGCCAATGGATTGCAGAAAACTCTGCTATTGATGATGAAAACACCATTTTTGTCGGACAAATCTTGGGTGTCCCTAACAGCTCTGCCGGACCAGTTATCACAGCTACCGCTCAAATTGTAAATACCTTAACTGCGACCCCGACAACGGAAGCAAGTACAGCAACGCCAACCGCAGAAGACGCGGCCACAGCCACTGCGACAACAAACGCAACGGCCACAAATACCGCCACAGCGACTAATACGCCGGTAGCGGACAGTGCAACGGTGACAAACACGCCAACGGAAGTTAACACCAACACACCAACCGCCACTAACACAACTGGCCCAACTGCGACCAATACGCCAATTACGCCGACAGCAACCAGTACGTCGACACGGACACCAACTGCAACCAATACGCCGGTAACGCCAACGTCTACGAACACACCAACGCGTACACCGACCAACACCAACACGCCGACGGTAACCCCGCCACCAACAACACCAGCGCCGACATCAACTGGGTAAATTGTTGTTTCAGTTACAATCTAAAACGCCTGTCTAGAACATAGACAGGCGTTTTTATTTCCAGCATGAACCTCTCTGCAACTTGGCATTATTTCAAGCATTACTGGCTGAAGCAATATCCAGCACAATACCCTGAGCCTGTACAGCAGGCATGGCGCAGGGTCAAAAGCCAACGTCTCACGTATCTCAGTCACGCTCGGCTAGAGTCACTACTCCGACAATGTTTACGGATTGAGCAACTGGGAATAAACGGGCAACTCATTGAAACAGGCTGCGCCTTAGGCGGCTCTGCAATTCTGATGTGTGCAGCAAAGACAACCTCACGCCCACTGATGGTCTACGACTTATTTGGCACCATTCCTCCGCCCAGCACAGCTGATGGAGAAGATGCACAACAAAGGTACACCGTCATTCACAATGGTGATGCAAGTGGCATTGCCGGAGATGTGTATTATGGCTATCAACCAGACTTACAAGCCAAAGTTGCACACAATTTCGCCACCCTTGGATACCCAATTACAACCAACCACGTCACACTAAAAGCAGGTTTGATTCAAAACACACTTAGCGATGACAGTCCGGTTGCATTAGCACACCTAGATGTCGACTGGTTTGACACAGTTGATTACTGCCTTAAACAAATCGCGCCCCGTTTACAAACAAACGGAGCGCTGATTATTGATGATTATTTTGACTGGTCCGGCTGTAAGAAAGCCGTCGATCAATTCCTGATAGAGACCAAAATGAGCTTCAAATCAGAAACTGATGCAGGTCACTTAGTGCTGATCAAACAAGACTAAGGAACAAGCGGAACCGTTCCGACATCAAACTGTTCTTTATCAGCTAAGTCAATAATGATGGTCTCACCGTCTAAGCGCAGGTCACGCGCACGTTCGGAGTTAGGCCCAAGCACAACAACATATTCACCTGCAACAAGCCCCTTAATCGCAAATGCGCCATCTGCATCTATCTCAGCGCGATTATGTACTGCTTGCTCCAGAATAAACATCCCTCCGCCTTCTGGTGCCGGAAAAAACGGTGCGGCGTAGGCATACACGGTTTTATCATTCGGCCAAACATCAGCAACGTTAGGAACCCTTCCTAAGATAATTAAGTCACCTTGCGGCAAAAGTGTTTCAGCCGCGGGTTCAGCTTGAACCTCTACGGGGGCTTCATTCCGAGCTTGACAAGCCGTTAGCGCAACAGCTGTGCAAAGGGCAAGTACAAATAAAAATCCTGTTTTTCGTAATTTAGACATAAATAAGTTTGGGCTTTATCAAAGAGAGCAGCATCGATGATGCTGCTCTCTTGTAGTTTAGTTCTTGCGAGACAAATCTGCTGTCTACGGGATTTCGATCCCGGTGTAGTCTTCTGCAATTTGTGAAGTGTCGCCAAGCGAGACATTGATTTGTGAACGATTGGTTACCAAGACTGGTTGATCACTTTCAATGACCACTGAGCCGTTCCAGTCGACTGCACCAACAGCCATTGCAACACTCGTGTTTGTCTTTTGGGCTGGCAACAATGGGCCTAGATTGTGAGTGCCAACCAAAGTGCCGCTTTCGTCATAGTACTTTGCAGTCACAGTGTTAGCAGTTGAGTCTGAGACGTTCATCACAGCAATGTATGAGCGGTAGCCAGATGCTGCGTCACTACTCCAGCGGACGTATGGAAGCGCTTGTTTGGTTGCGCCAGTCCCACGAGCAATGAAACCAGTTGAGAAGCCAGCATCAGATACAACCTTCACAACAACTTGAATGCGACCTGAGGTTGCGGTAATCACAGATGAACCGTTGACATCTGCTGGTACCCCTTCCGCACATGGATTGACACTTTGTTTTGCGCCAGACGTCAGGGTGACACCAGTTTGACCACCGCGGCGAGTACCATCAGTGTCAAAGTGATCAATATCAAATGTTGCGCTACCACCCACAGCTTGTACTGCGTAGTATGACGTTGCGCTCCACTTCTTACAGATCATGGTTGGAACAAAGACTTTTTGTTCACCAACTGCAACACCTTCAAAAGCGTAAGCAGCACGACCAGCATCGCTAGTTTCTTGTGATGCAGCAACCACTGGTTGGCTATCTGATACGACTTCCAACGAACCAGAGAACCCAACAGGAATGTTGGCATCAGAGTAGTCATTCAGCGAGAAGATATAAGATGCCTTCGCTGGAATGGTTTGATTATCTGTAAATGTAGGGGTAGATGAACCAGCTTCAAAGAAGCGAAGTTGAACGCTCGTGCTGGTGTTCCCAATGTTTTGCACACCAACGCGTGATGTTGTTCCGAATTTTTGCTTCAACACTGTTGGCAGTGAGAAATTCAGTGAGCCTTGATCAGCAGTGAAACCGTTGTAGATCATGCGACCATAAGCTGCGCTGCTATCAAACTGAAGATAGGTAACAGCGACGTTTACGTCTGAAGAGACCACTGCGCTACCTTTGAAGCCGGCTGGCAACCCAGGGCTAGTTGCTACTGTCCCAACTTGGATAGTGCCACTTTTGAACGCGGTGACTGGTAAAGAAGCAACGCTGTATGCAGTACCAGTACTGTCATAGAAGG
>JAHDBS010000546.1 GCA_020630225.1 Anaerolineales bacterium
CTGGTGACAGCTCGGCATCTTCATATTCATAGAAGCTGCGCATAATGCGGCTCATGTTGATGCCTTTCTTATGGGCTTCCAATGAGACCGTGCCTGTGACAGATGCATGCACAGTAAGTGCGTTCCCTTCGCGGGTGCGAATGGTAAGCGGAATGCGGAAGTTATGAATCCCAACGTGTTGAATAGCAACGTGTGCTGCCGTGTTGGGCGTATTTTGCATGTCAGGCAACGTCTTGACATAAGCTGGCGTTGCTTGAAATTTGTCATCGTAGACGCGTTGTAAGTCGGCTACTGCTTGGACTTTGGGCGTGCCGTTTGTGCCATTTTTTGCATGGCCGTTTCCATTGGCGTGCGTCGTTTTTAACATAGTAATCTCCAAACAAACGAGTGTTAATACCAGACAGCTTAGTAGGCTGCGTTCACTCGGGTGCTAACTAACGAAACATCAGGGCGTTGCCACATTTCGTGGCGCGCAATCTTAAATCGACTAGCGATTTCTGCCAGCGTCTGATGTGTCTGTGGATGTACATAATTTGGGGCAATCTCAGCGAGTGGGATTGCTACAAATGGCCGTTCTAGTACTTCTGAGTCAGGGATGCGTCGGCGACCCATGTCTATCACTTCTGAGTTGAACAACATGATGTCAATATCAATGGTTCTGGCAGCATAGCGATTCTTTGGATCTCGCGTTCGTGCGAGTGCGCTTTCCACTTCTTCAATTGCATCACTGCGTAAGTCCCAAGCGCTGAGCGCGGTCTCTAGGGTGATGCAAGCATTCAAATAATTGTCTTGGTTCGGATCGCCGTCAGGCAGCGTTTCCCATACGGTGGAAACGGCGCTAATTGCACCATAGTTACAGAGCTGTTCCACTGCTGCTACGATGTTTTTCTCCGGCTCTATGTTAGATCCGAGCGAGAGATAGGCAACGTTCATCAGCTTTCCCGTGTACGTTCGATGGTAATCCCGACTGAGTCTGCAAAGCGGATTGCGCCGGGCTTTTCAACCGTGACTCGCACTTTCTGAACCTTTTCATTTGCCAAACAAACGTTGGCAATTTCTTGTACGAGCTTTTCTACTAAAAAGTAGCTAGTCTCTTCGACAAGTTTGATCACTTGTTTTGTGATTGTCCGATAGTTGACCGCATCGACAATGTCATCTGACGCTGAAGCTGGGCTAATGTCGGCTTCCATCGCGATGTTGATCAGGATGTCTTGCTTGTTGACGCGTTCATCTGGATTGATGCCAATGATGCCGCGTAGCATCAAGTCTTTTATGAATATGGTATCTGTCATATGTCTGAATTGCGTAAGAGCAATTAGGATGTTTGCGTATTAGATCGTCGTGCTGAGTAAGCCAATGCTTACCTCAAACTAAACGACCGGATACATATGTTTACAAAACCTGTACAAGTGCTTAAGCATTGTAGGAAAAAATGTGCTCACTGTCAGATAAACAGATTAATAGATCTTGAATGAGCACTATCTGTTAGACCTAAATTTGCGAGATTTGTTACGCTAGTTTTATGAATTTCAATCGGTTGACTGCATTTGTCAGCGTCATTTTGTTAGTGCTCATCACGAGCTTGGTGTGGTTTGCAACCCGCGAGGTGCCGCCTGAATACCGCCTTGTTTACTTGCAAGATGTGAGTCGCAATCCCACATTGGTAACTAAATTATTGTCAGAACAAACTGTGGATGAGCCGGCAACGTTCGCAGGCTTGGATGTCTATGATTTTGCAGTGTCTACCAACGGTGACCAGATTGTGATTTCAGCCTATAACGACCAAAACGGAATCGATTTGTGGCTTGCCCAATTACCAAATGGCGCACCGCAACGCTGGCTGGACTGCGGCGTTGCCCGCTGCATTGAACCAGATTGGTCAATCGATGACAATCGGATTGCGTACACGCGTCAGTTAGACAATCACGTCGACCATGTTTGGAGTGCAACCGTAGCAGATGGCGTGGTTGTGCCATTGTTTGACCATCAGACTGAGGTGGCTGGAGCTGCTCCAAGCTGGGCACCTGACGGCAGTGCGCTCGCATTTTATGATTTCAATGCAGGTGGTATTCATATTATTGAAATTTTCACAGCGGAAGAATCAATTTTGCCAACGCAATTTGATGGCACTGTTGGGGCTTGGCATCCAAATGCAACAGAAATGATCTTCAACCAAGCAGTCATCACCGATTCTGGGCCGGACGTGCATATGTTCCGCGCCACCCTAGACGAAAATGAACCAACCCGCTTGTTTGAAAGCGAAACTAATTGGCGTGAGTTTGGTGCGCCGCAGTGGTCGCCAACTGGCGAAAGTATCGCCTTCACGGTTGTTGATGCAACGCAGGCAGGCCGTGGTAACCAACTGTGGATAGCCAACCCAGACGGCACGAACTTAGAGCCAGTGATTACCGTAAGCGGTGCCGACTATGGTGGCTATAGTTGGTCAGCCGATGGGCGCTATTTGCTCTATCAGGCATTGAGCTTAGGTGGCAACGCGCCAAATTTATTTGTGTGGGACT
>JAHDBS010000547.1 GCA_020630225.1 Anaerolineales bacterium
TCTTCAGCACCTTTGGCGGCAGCACGGTCTCGTGTGCGGTTGGTCTGGCAACGCTAGACGTGGTGCAGCAAGAGAACCTCATGGCGCACAGCCATGCCATCGGTCAGCGCCTGCTGGCCGGACTTGCGCCGTTGAAAGACAAATATGCCTTAGTGGGTGACGTGCGCGGCGCGGGATTGTTCTTAGGTATTGAACTGGTGCGCGACCGTGAGACGTTGGAGCCCGCTGCGCAAGAAGCGAGCTATGTGAGCAACCGTATGCGTGAACATGGCATCCTGATGGGCACGGATGGCCCGCTGCATAACGTGGTGAAGATTCGCCCGCCGATGCCGTTTGATGCGGGGAATGCGGATTGGTTGGTGGAGGTTATGGATGGGGTGATTGGGGAGATTTCTTAGTAACTGTCTATATAACAACTATGGATAGATATTATTACGCGGCGGATGTCGCTACTTTTCTGAATGCTGATCCAGATAGCATTTTAGGAACTCTTGCAAGGGGGCATGTATTTGCGTTAGAAGACCTACAGAGAAATACTTGGTCTTCTCAAATCCAGATATTGCAAGATAAGCTCTCTGACTTTCATGAAGGTCACATTGCTTTTGAGTATGGTATTCCTCGTATGGGAAAAAGAGCGGATGTGGTTTTGCTCTATAAAGACATAATCTTTGTCATTGAATTCAAAGTAGGCGCTTCCAGTTTTGACAGAAGTGCAGTAGATCAGGCATTGGATTATGCAGTGGATCTCAAGAACTTTCATGAACAGAGCCATGATCGCGTATTGGTTCCCATTTTATGTGCAACAAAAGCACCAAGCTTGCCAATTGAGGATAGTCCATTTGATGATGGTGTATACAACGTCATCAAGTGCAATGTCGAAACGCTTGCGCCAACGATTACCGCATTTTCAAAAAACATACCTGTTGGCGAAACGCTAGATATCCGACAGTGGCTTGCCTCCATTTACAAACCTACCCCCACAATTATTCAAGCAGCGCAGGCCCTTTATCAGGGACACAGTGTTGATAACATCTCGCGTTCTGACGCAAGTGCTATCAACCTTAGCCGCACTACAAATGCGCTGACACAGATCATTGAATATTCAAAGCAACATCAGCGGAAGGCTATTTGTTTTGTGACTGGTGTACCTGGTGCAGGGAAAACCTTGGCAGGGTTGAATATTGCGAATCAAAGACATAACTTTGACAACAATGAACATGCCGTCTTTCTTTCGGGTAATGGACCATTGGTAGATGTCTTACGGGAAGCTCTGGCTCGTGATGAAGTTGCAACACAAAAATCATTAGGTAACTCTTATACAAAGAAACAGGCGCTAGCCAAAACGAGTGCTTTCATTCAAAACATTCATCATTTTCGTGATGATTCGATGGCAACCTCAAAGCCTCCAAACGAAAAGATCGTTATCTTTGATGAAGCGCAACGTGCATGGACATTGGAGCAGACTAGTCAATTTATGGCTAGGAAGAAGGGGAAGCAAGACTTCAATCAATCCGAACCAGAGTATTTGATCAGTGTCATGGATAGACATGAGGATTGGTCTGTGATTATTTGTCTGATTGGTGGTGGGCAAGAAATCAATACTGGTGAGGCTGGCTTGCCAGAATGGTTTAGAGCCGTTGGAAAACGCTATCGACACTGGGATGTTTTCGTATCAGGCCGCTTGACTGATCGTGAATATAACCATGGTGTAGCAGATATATTTGAATTGCTTTCAGAAGATCAATTGAATGTTGAGAGTGACTTACATTTAGGTGTGTCTTTGCGGTCATTCCGGTCTGAGTTGTTGGCATCATTTGTAAAAGCCGCCTTGGATGGAAACACTAGCCTCGCAAAAAATATTTGCCCAAAGCTCATCAGTAAATATCCAATTTTTGTTACACGGGATTTTGACTTAGCAAAGCAATGGCTGCGGCACAATTCGAGAGGTACAGAATCTATTGGTGTTTTAGCTCACTCTGGCGCTTATCGGCTACGGCCTTATGGTATTCATGTGAAGTCTCAAATTGATCCTAAAGTTTGGTTTCTCAACGAAAGGACTGATGTTAGGTCTTCTGACTTTCTGGAAGAAGCTGGAACAGAATTTGATGTTCAAGGGTTGGAATTAGACTGGATCTGTCTAGCTTGGTCGGCAACATTACGCCGCGTTGATGGTGCCTGGCAATATAAAGCGTTCAAAGGATCTAAATGGCAAAGTGTCAAAAATGAAACCCGCCAACATTATTTGCTCAATGCATTTCGTGTTTTACTCACACGGGCCCGCCAAGGAATGATTATTTTTATTCCTAAAGGAGACCAAGCTGACCAGACGCGATTACCTGAGTTTTATGATGAGACCTTTGAATATTTGAAAGAGATTGGGATTCCTGAATTGACATAATTGAATATGCTGAAGCAGGTATATCACGGAGATTATCGTTGGCTGTGTAAGGAACATTATGAAGCCGCGCAATCGAAGATTCCGGATGTGATTTTATAACCCCGTAGAG
>JAHDBS010000067.1:0-3103 GCA_020630225.1 Anaerolineales bacterium
TGGTCAACAAATGGGATGCGATTGAAAAAGACACGCACACCATGCATGAGTTCACCCTCAAATTGCGTGACGCCTTCAAATTCTTAGACTACGCGCCTGTGCTCTTCATCTCAGCATTAAACGGGCAACGGACGCAAAACGTCCTCCCAACCGTCATGGATGTCTTTGAAGAACGCAACAAGCGTATTTCCACAGCACAGGTCAACAAGACCTTGCGTGATGCACTAACGGCGCACCCGCCTCCGACGAAGAAAGGGAAGCGCCTCAAAATCTTGTATGGAACGCAAGTCCGTACCGCACCACCAATTTTCTTATTCTCTGTGAATGATGAAAAGCTGGTGCACTTCACCTACAAGCGTTTCTTAGAAAACCGTCTACGGTCTGAATATGAGTTCCGTGGGACCCCGATCAAACTGAGCTTCCGCAACCGCAACGAAGACCAGTAAGACTACCTGCAACACGGCGGAGTAGCGCAGCAAGCTGTACTACTCCGCTTTCTCACCCTCCAATTCGGGTACGAAACGCCTTTCACCCCGTTTTCAATCCAGTAAGAAATGGTTTCTTTACCGAATCACAATTTAGAGATCGCGCCGAACTGGCTATAATGAAGGCATTGCCCATTTGGCAAAACGTATTATCTATTTGTGAAAGTTTGTGATTACCGACGAAAGCTTTTTTGATCCTCAAGACCCAACGCCGTACATTCCAGAAACGGTAACTGGTCCACAGCTGAGCCCTGAACCGGCCGTCATGCCGCCAGACACAGTGCCAGAGAATATGATCGAGCCACCACCATCGACCTTTGCGGTGGTCATGCGCGAGATCCTCGAAACCATCCTATTAACTGCCATCATTTTCTTTGCGGTAAATGCCGTCACCGGTCGCTTCAAAATTGAAGGGAGCAGTATGTATCGGACGTTTGAACACGGCGAATACATTTTGGTGAATCGGCTTTCCTACGCCATTGGCGACATGGATCGAGGGGATGTAATTGTCTTTGTGCCGCCTGGACATCCAGAAGGCACGTTCTTTGACCGCCTCATTGGACGTGGCGGAGAAACTGACTACATCAAACGCATTGTCGGCATGCCTGGAGATGTTGTTGAAATCAATAACAGCGCAGTCACCATCAATGGCATTCTGATTCAAGAGCCTTATATCAATGAACTCATCAATCCATTGCAGCAAGGACGCTGGGAGCTTGGCGAAGACGAATTCTTTGTAATGGGTGACAACCGCAACTTCTCTGCCGACTCACGTTCGCCTTCCGTCGGCCCAATTTCACAAGATCGTGTAGTTGGGAAAGTGTTAGTCACATACTTCCCAATTAGTAGCTGGAGCCTAGTAGATCACTATCAGTACCCCGAATTTGCTGTAGAATAGGTTTGTGCTTGTGTTATCAGATAACGAAAAACCAACGTGTACACGTTGCGAAGTAGGTAAACTAACCCCGGCAAAAACAACCTTCGCCCGCTGGTATGGGCCACAGTTTGTTGTTGTGCCAAATTTCAATATGTGGAGGTGCAACATTTGCCGCCACACTGAATATGATCCGATGTCTTTTCATTACCTTGAATTGATGTTTGGTTCAACGCTCAATGCTCCCGCTACTGGCGATACAAGCATTCGACGCTCCTTCCCAGATGACCTAATGCTTGGGGCTAACCCCAATGCAATGAAGTCATAAACCTGCTGAATAAAAAACTTAGATACAAAAAAGAGCCTTGCAAGGCTCTTTTTATTTTCATAATTGATATTCTGGTTCAGACCTCAATGTTGCCCCAAGCACACTGAGACACAGGCACTACTCATACGCCAAGCTCTCACGGACGCTAATCCGCGTGGCACGCCTAGCGGGCACCCAGCTCGCCACAACAGCCAAAATAAAGACAATAATTAGCCAATAAATTGCGCCTGTATACGTCCATTCGTAGACAAATGGGAATTGAAGCGCGTCACCTAACGCCTCGACAAAGTAGCGGGCGCCAAAAGCACTTAGTGGCACCGCAAACAGCCAGCTGGTCAGCCCAATCAGCAAGCCTTCGCCAATAAACAAGCGTGCAATATCTGTGGATGACGCCCCAATGGCGCGCATGACGCCGATCTCACGCCGCCGTTCAATCACATTGATAGAGAGCGTCCCGCTGAGCCCAATGCTGCCAACAAATGCCATCAGCACCGCCATCATTTGCAGCAAGCCGCCAATAACAAGCCAAACTTGCGAGCTAAGTTCGCGGTTTTCAATTTCACCAATCGAAAACAACACGTCCATGCCGTTGTCATTGAGGTATTCAACCACCGCTTCTTTGGTGCGGTCTTGGTCTTCACGCGTGTCTTTGATGGTTCGAATTTGCGCGACGGTGGCTTGCCCCGCTTTACGCAGGTCAGCCCCCAACGTCGTCTGATCTACAAAGGCTGTGTTTTGCACGCCGCCAACGCCGACATCAATCACCAAGCCCACAATTTGCCACGTTGACTGACGCCCATTCCCAAAGTCAATTTTGATTTTGTCGCCAATCCCAACGTCCATATCCTGCGCTAACCGCTGATTGAGCATAATCGCATGTCCATCATCAGGATTCAGCCGGCGGCCAGCCGCTAGCTCAGGCTGATACATTGTGGAGCCTTCAGGGACGCCACGCAGTTGAATAGCGTAATCTACATCTGAATTCAACGTCCGTGTACTGGCTTCCATCCAGACCCAGAGTTCGGCCATCTCGACATTGGGAAAGGCCTCAATTGCCGACTTGACCTCACCAGCCCGCTGATAGTCACCAAAGATCAACAATACTTCAAAGCCCCAGCCGCTAAAGACTTCATCAATGGTTTGATCAAAAGCATCGCCCGTGATCACGACCATCATGAAAATTGCTCCAGCCGCAGTCAGCGTGATAGCAGTGAGCACCAAGCGCCCAAAGCGGCGGAATGTGTTACGCAGCGTCAGAATCACTAAGCGTGATACCCGCGGGATGCCGGTCACGAGCCGATCAAACCAGCCGCCAGCATATGCTTCAATGCCGCGTTCACCAATTGCATCCCGAACAGGAATACGCGTGCCGCTAAAGACCGGAATAATGCCGGCAACCAACGGCGTGAGCAAAGC
>JAHDBS010000067.1:3203-15800 GCA_020630225.1 Anaerolineales bacterium
AAAATGCTTAGCCCCAAACTCATCGCGGCCATCGCAACCAAGATCAGCCCAAAGCCGTCCAAGAACTCTTGCGCCTGTGAGCGGTCAGGGTCTTGAACATCGGCAGTGAGCGGTGAAACCGCTGACACCGCGCCTAACTTGACGAGCTTGTCTTCAACTGCCTCTACTGCAAATTCAGCACGTTCTTCAGAGTAGTCTGGAATAGTAAAGCGCAAATTGTTGTAGTTGCGCGTGCCAACAAGCTCTTCCAACATCTGCGGTGTGACATAGAAGAATGCTTCATTGATGGGGTTGAACGGTGGTGCGCTTTGCGCTGGGTCACGCAGGGTGCCGCCTAACTTAAATGGCACTGCGCGGTTATTTAGCTTGATGTAGAAGTCTTCACCAACGGCTGGCAGCCCATATGGCTCTTGATGATTGAACTCAACTGAGAGCGTGTCGGTTTGCGGCCAGATGCCTTCACGAAGCTGCACCTGATCAAACTGCTGATTTTCGTAATCTTTCAGCATGATGATGGTGCCTTCTTGCCACTCATCGTCAGTCAGGCTGCCTTTATATTCAATGCCACCTTGGAACCAACCTTCGGCTTCTTGTACTTCAGGGAGTTTTTGAATTGCTTCAACGACATCGTCATTGAACAGACTTTGGAGCGGAATACGTGCATGGGCGTAGCGGGCATCGGCGCGAGACCCAGCCATTGCACTGTCAATGAGATTTTGACTGGAGAAGGTCATCCCCAGCGCCATCACACCTACAGCAATGCTGAGAACCACCAACACTGTACGACCACGATACTGCCAGAGGTCACGCCAAATTTTGCGATATGCAATCGGGAGCATGTCGCTAATTATAGAGCGTTTGGGGTCAGGGTGACCTGAATCTAATAGGAGATCTAAACAAGCGCGGCTGCAGCTCGCAGCATAGAGGAACTCACGTCATGGTCTATCTTTGGTAAGCACACAACAAATTCGCTGCCAAATCCAGACCCAAGGCTCGTAACTGTAATTGTGCCGCCTAAAGTTTGCACCATACTTTTGACAAGATGGAGACCAATTCCAAGGCCGTCACGTTCGTTGATGTTACTCCCGCGATACATCAGATCAAAAATTTGGCCAAGATCTTCTGCGGCAATACCAATACCTTCATCACGTACACGGATCATGAGCGCATCATCTTCAATATTGAAGAGCACCTCTACAGCATCATTCAATTCACTGTATTGCATGGCATTTGTAGTAAGAATGCGCAAGATGTACAGCAACATTGTCTGGTCTGTCACAAAAGTTTTAGACTGTCGCCCTTCAAGCCCAAAATACAACCGTTCTGGATTGCCAAGTTCGTGCATCAGTGCATCGCGGATGTTCAAGAACAACATGCCTAACGACTGCGGAACCAACTTAATTTCGCTATGCGCGCTGCCAACCCTGCCGGCTAATACAACGTCATCTAACAAGGTCGTTAGCCGTTTGATTGCAGCTTGAATGCGCGTTTGCTGCGTGACCCGTTTTTCAGGAGTCATGCGGTCATGGTATTTCACTAGCAATTGTGTGGAATTATTGATGGCGGTGAGCGGCGTGCGGAATTCATGTGAAATCGTCCGCATAATGTGCGTCTTAAGATCATTCAAGCGGGTTTCTACCGCCAATGCGTTTTCTAGATCAATTGAAAGCTGATGTTCACGATCAAGCGCGGCTTTCAGCGCCTCTGTGCGCTCCTGTACTTTCTGTTCGATGTTTGCATTTGTTTCCTCAAGCTCTGCATTGGTACGTTGCAGTTGCTGATTCATCTCCAGCATTGGGTCGAACAACTTATCTTTGAGAATGACATAGCCAACGGCCAGCAAGGTCAACACAATCAGGCCTGTTGGCGTAATAGCGCCCCAAACACCGCCAAGGTCACCCAGTAGAGAGTGCCCAAATAAGCCCACAACATGGATGATCATGGCAAACCAAAGCCAGCCATTTCGGTTTCTGACACGCCACGCAAACACAAATGGTGCCACAATGTGGATCACAATAAACAAGAGCAATAATGCGAGCAGCAGATTGCCAGATTCAGAGAGCATCGCCATATCAAGGGCCATGCCAGTGTAAGGGTCTAACTGCGCTTTTTCAATCGGTGTGTAATTCAGCAACCCAACAGCCATCGAAACGACGAGCGTGACGAGGACAGCGAGCATTCCATATCCAATAACGGCGCGCACGCGTTGGCTCCAAGGCTCAAAATATTTGAGCATCAGCATGCCATAGAAATACGCTGCACACGCGCCGATTGACAAGCTCATATTGAGGACATGTAATTGCGTTAGTGGTGAAAAAATATCAAACTGCGCATCAACCTGTAATGAGATACGCGAAATCAGGCCGAGAAATGCAAAGCCCATCCACGCCGCCGCTATTTGATTAAACAACCGGGTTGGGGCCTGCCAAAGCATGAGCAAACAGAGGCTCAAACAAATACTTGCTGCAATGCCATTAAGTGCATCTGCAAGTATGTAATATTGGGAAATTTCACTTGTTACCATATTCAATCACTGCCTAATAGAAGACTCCTAGCTATACTAAAACAAATAAATCTGACAAAAATTCTCGCTTTATTGGTAATAAGTCTGTTAGTACACCCCTACGCCTTATAATCGAATTACTATGTCTGCACTCCCTACGCTTACGCCTTATACATTTCGTCACTTTCAAGGGGACGCCGATTTCCCACTGATGTTGGAAGTGATCAATCGCACAAAAATTGCAGAAGGCGTTCAACGAACCGATACGCTGGAAGATATCAAGAATGGCTATGCTCATTTAGACAACTGTGACCCCAAAACAGATGTCTTGATGGCATTTGCAGGCGACGAATTGGTAGCCTATAGCCGCCATCAGTGGACACCTTATGAAACCCACACTGGGTACTTTTCATTTGGGTTTGTTGTGCCTGAACACCAGCACAATGGACTAGGCAGCACCATGCGTCAGTGGCATGAAGATCGCTTAAGTGAAGTTGCAGCAACACATGACTCAGACGCTACTAAGTACCTTGAATCGGTTGCTGATATTGGCTCTGCGGGGCAACATGCCTTGATGAAAAAATGCGGATACGAAGCACATCGCTTTGCCTTTCAAATGATGCGCGACCTCAATCAGCCAATTCCTGAGCTGTCGCTGCCTGAAGACATCACGGTTCGGCTATGCACAGAAAAAGACTATCGGGCGGTTTGGGAAGCTGACGTTGAATCCTTTGCAGAAAGCTATGGTGCGCCACCCCGCACAGAAACTGAGTACCAAATGCTATTGAAGGATCCAAATTTTGACCCTTCTATTTGGCAAGTTGCTTGGGACGGCGCTGAAGTTGTTGGCGGCGTCTTAAATCGGATAGACCCTGACTACAATGCTGAATACAACACCAAGATCGGCTGGACAGATCCAATTTTTGTACGTAAACCATGGCGTAAACAAGGAATAGCCAAAGCCCTTATTGCACGCAGTTTCAAGCTATTGCGAGATGAAAAAGGGATGACACACGCTCGCCTCTGGGTTGATGCAGAAAACGAAAGCGGTGCATTACAGCTTTATGAAAGCATGGGGTTTGAGGTCACTGAAAAGATGACCATGTACCGCAAGTTGCTTGCATAGAGCAGAACAGTCGCAGCGGAGAGTAGGTAAAAGATTTCTGGCACTCCTCTCGTCTGCGACTAAATTCCCTTAGCGCCCTGTCAACCGTAAAAACACCCCAGCGCCAGCCATTAGCACTGCCATCAAGCCACAAGAAATAGAGGCTAAGAACGCGCCACCAATGGTATTGCGGGTGTGCTCCACATAGCCGCTTGGTGAGCCGTTGAATAAATAACTTGCCGTAATCGTGTTATTCGATTCCCAAGTTCCTTCAATCGTTAGCGTCTGTCCCGCACGATAGCCTTTCTTTTCATATTCATAGAGTCTGTCTTCATCGGCGTACTCAAGCGTTTCAGCATTTTGAAGCCCGGTGTTATTGGGCAGCAAGAGTTTCACAGTTGTGCCATCGTCAAGATCTAAGTCAAATTCAACAGGGAGAGGCTCTACAACGCGCCAATCTCGTGAGGGACCATCTTCGCCCTCTCGCAAGTTTGCAACGTCTGGGTTTTCATCATGAATGCGTTGTCTGAGCACGGCAAGTGCGAACCCATCTGCATCCGTTAAAGCCTCGGCAGGGATCCGCGCTGTAAACAACCCGGCCTCACCAGGAGCTAAGGTTGCTAAGTCAGCCGCTCGATATTGTGGCAACGCCCGCACCGTTCGCGCGCGCATAAACGTTGCTGGCACACCAATGAACAACGTGAGACAAGCCATGACCAAGCCTAGCCCACCAAAAATCAGCAATGGTGTACTAATCCCAGCTCGTCTGCGTCTACGTAGTAAAAACATATTATTCCCCTTTGTAAAGCTTGTAAAATCGGCGTTGCTTACCACCTGACAACAAAGAGCCCCTATGGAACTTCGTGAGATTACACCTAACAATTATGCTGCCGCGCAAACGCTAGCCGTCCGTCCAGATCAGCAAGACTTTGTTGCAACCATCACCGAATCATTGGCAGATGCATTCGTATATAAACAAGCTATCTTTCAGCTTGCCTATGTTGAAGAGCAACCGATTGGATATGTAGTTGTATATCCTTTTGTAGAAAGTGGTCAGCAACATCTCAACATCGTCCGCTTGATGATTGATCAACACTCTCAAGGCCGCGGCTATGGCAAAGCCTTACTCGACTGCACCTTAGCGTTAGCGCGTCAGCTGACGCCCAAAGTCGAAGTCGTACGGATCTCTGTTATTCCTAAGAACACACGGGCTCTCAACTTGTATAAAAGCTTCGGATTTATAGAATCTGGTGTGGAGCACGAAGAAATAGTGCTTTACCTCACCTTGGAACCCTAGTTATCGCTGATCCCAAAGTCAGCGTCAATGCCCCGTTAGAAACAGTTGAAGACATCACGCACTACAACAAAACACTTTGGTATTAAGTTTTAAGCGAACTGTTGGAAGCTGGTTACTCAGCAGTTTGCCAAGCCGCTAAATTCAGTAGCGTAATCTTAGACAGTGGCGTTGGCAGGGCATCCAGCGCGAACCACCCAATAGCACTGCATTTATGTGGTTCGAGAATTTGTGGGTCACCCGAAGCGTGCGCAGCAATGTAGGTCGTGCTAACCCAATGCTGCTGTTCATCTTTCAGAATGTGGTCAAAGGTGCCAAGCTGACGCTCTAGGGTAATCTCAATGCCATATTCTTCGCGCATTTCACGCTTTACAGAAACAGCCAGAGTCTCACCATAGTCAACGCTGCCACCAGGGAATTCCCAGTGCCCCCGTTCATTTTTAGCTTTGGGACCCCGCTGCGCAAGGAAGACGTCACCGTTTGCATTGAAGATCATGGCACCCACGCCAATACCGATATAGTCGATGCCTTGTTTCATAAAAGAGAAGCTAAGGATAGCAACATCTAGCACTATCCTTAGCCGAAAGAATACTAATCCGCTGCAGCTGCCTTCGCAGCAATTTGGGCTTTGATATTTTCGTGATATTCCCGCGTGATTGGGTAGAAATACCCGAATACAATCGCGATGCCAAGCAACAAGAGTGGCACTAGCCCAATTGACCAGCGAATAGCGTTCACTGCAGACGCTGGCTGCGTGACGGCTTCGCCACCTGTGCTTTCAATGAAGCCCTGCATCGCTAACGCTTGACTGAAGAGCCAAATTGCACCGCCAGTCCCAAGCTTTTGAAAGAAAGAGGCAAACGCATAAAATGACCCTTCCCGGCGTTGGCCTGTGCGGAGTTCATCAATTTCAACAACGTCCGGAATCATGGACCAAGGCAGGAAGTACGCGACGGCCACACCAGATCCACTCAATGCCGCAAATAAATAAAATAGGTTGACTTGCCCAGCTGGCAAGAATGCAATCAGCAATTGAGTCGCAATCCACGAGAGACAGCCCCAAATGAATGCGCGGCGCTTATCAAAGCGTCGGGCGACCCACACCCAAAACGGAATAAAGATGATCCCCGACACTTGCGCAATTAGGATCACAATATTCATTTGCAGTTCGTCCATCCCCATGTAGAACTGCGCAAAGAAGGCCAACACCGTCGCCACCAGACTAGCTGTTGTCCAGCTAAATAGGTAGAGCCCCATTAGCATCCAGAATGGACGATTAGAGAGCGTTGCGCGTACTGAGCTTGCGGCGTCCAACTCATTGACTGGGGCGTCTGGATCGTCGTATTCCTTGGTCACGGCAAAAGCAATCCAAATTGGAATAGCAGCTAGCAGACCAATAATGATGCCTAACACAGCGAAACGACGCTGGGCATCTTCAATTACACCAGCTAATACGGTTGCCAAAATAATGCACAATAGCCCACCAAAGATCGAGAACCCCATGCGGTAGCCATTGAGCGATCCGCGTTCGTCGTAGTCCTTTGTCGCGGCTGGCGTAATCGCGTTGTAACTTACGCTCACAGCCGTATACACCGTATCAAACAAGATAAATGCCAATGCATAGTAGACAATTTTTCCAGTTTCACCAAAAGGTGGCACTAGAAACTGCAAACAAAAAGCAAGGCCTAATGGCAAGGCCCCAAACAAAAGCAAGACGCGTCGGCGGCCCCAGCGGCTACTAATTTTGTCAGCAATGATGCTAAATAATGGATCGTTGACGGCATCCCACAGCCTCCCAATGAGGATTGAAAGTCCAGCACTTGCCGGTGGCAGTCCCGCAATAGTGGTTAGGAAAACAAGTTGGAAAAATGAGATGATCGTCAGTGGTCCACTCATGGAAATATCTCCCATGGAGTAGAGCCACTTAAAGCGGCGCGATAGCATTGTCTGTGTCCTTTTCAGTTGTGATCTGTGTGGACACGTATTTTACAGGATTGGCACCCTCAATGTTGTGTGAGGCTGATGGCTGAGTTTGCTAAGGAGGGCTCAAAACTGAGCTTAAATTGTGAGACCAGCAGTGAGGGTGTCTAGCACGGTTGGCGGATTGGAACCAGACTTCATCGCAAGGTCTAGCTCTAACAAGCGTCGATAAATTTTTTCGAGTTGACTCAGTCGCATACGGCGGGCCTGATTGACAAGCTTACGAGCGACAAATGAATGCACACCCAACGCCTTCATAACATCACCATCGTTACCACCCTGATCCATAACTTCCCGCGCCAGCAACAGTAACCGATATTGCCTCACAATCATCGAGAACACCTGCATTGGTTCTTGCCCCGGTTGGGCTAATAACGTTTGCAGTGTCGCAAAAGCCTTGCGTGCATTACGTCCGCCAAGGGCATCGACATAGTCAAAAATATTAGCGTTAGACGCTGCTGGAGTCAGCAACTCAACGTCTTCAGGCGCAATAGGGCGTTCTAGCCTGGTGTAAAGCAAGAGTTTCTCAATTTCTTGCGAAGCAACCCGAGGATCTTCATTGATGGCAGCTGCTAAGACAGCGGCGGCCTGCGGGGAGATTTCTCCGCCTTGCAGCTTGGTGCGCTTTACAATCCACTTTTGTAACGCTTCGCCTTTGGGAACACCAAACAGCTTAATTGCGTGACTTGGATGCTTAGCAACTTCTTTGAGCAAGCGACTATTCTTAGGAATTGCCTTTGTCTCAACCATAATGAGCTGCGTAAACGCTGGCAACGCAGCTAAGTACCCAAGCAAGTCATTCATCAGGCTTTGCTTGCCGCGCCCTTTAGCCAGCACATCACGCAACACAACTAGGCGCGTCTCTGACAGAAACGGAACGGCATCCGTTACGGCCCGCAGCGCACCAATGGTTGTTTTTTGCCCATCTAGCTCTGTGAAATTTAGACCAGTGCTATCAATCGCGGTGAAGTCAGCTTTTGCTTTCTGCAACGCTTCAGTGATGGCAAATTCATCATCACCGTGGAAAATGCGGAGTTGCGGCGCGTTTTTCGCCATAGAACTTAAAGAAGAGCGCTAGGTTAGGAAACCCAACGTGCAGGCACACCTACTGCGGTTGCGCCGTCTGGAATATCACGATTCACAACAGCACCTGCGCCAACAGTGACATTCTGACCAATGGTAACGCCAGGTAATACAGTCGCACCAATCCCTATGAATGAGCCGTTCCCAACGGTGACATTCCCTGCCAAGTTCACGCCTGGCGCGATATGACAGTGGTCGCCAATGAGGTTGTGATGGTCAACAGTACAGCCAGTGTTGATAATGCAGTTCTGACCAATGCTGGTGCCAATATTGACAATTGCCCCCGCAATAACTTGTGACCCCCGGCCAATGTCCACAGCTGTGCCAAGAATTGCGGTTGGGTGAATAGCAGTCGTGATTGAAGCCCCTTCACGGTCAAGTAATTCAAAAATACGGCGGCGCGTTTGATTGCTACCAATCGCGACAATGAATTCTGTTTCTGGATAGTCGCGCCAGTTTTCTTCGCTGCCTAGAATCTCTAAGTCGAGGACAGTCTTCCCTTTGGCCTGATAGCGACTGTCAAAAAAACCAATAAGTTCGCGTTCTGATTGAAAAAAAACGTCGGCGACCACTTGTCCGTGGCCACCAGCACCAATAATAATCGTTGACATGTATCTGTAATATTCCGTAGAAAAACTTCAGATTGAAATAATAAGATAGTACTTACGGAATAGCTATTTCAGTGTAGCACTTTCTGAACCTAAGGTTGGCATATCAGATTCAATTGAAGCTGTGCTCTCGCCTGACTCTAAACGCTCTACCACTTGGCCATATTCAGCACCCAATTCTCCGCCCATTTCATCATTCATACGGCGCATCATCCGCCCAATAGACTTTGGATCGTTTTCATTAACATCTGCAAACAGGCTCGGATCAGACACACGCGCCATGCGCGCTTCCTCAGATTTAGCAACGGCAACCCGTGAGATCAGACGCGTCAGGGCATCACTCTCGCAGTGAATACAGCGCTTTTCTGCGGTATCATAATCTGAATAGGAAAACGTCAGCGCGACGTATTTCCGGCAGTTTTGGCATCGAAATTCATATACCGGCATAAGCAACGGAATTATAAACTGACCCTATGGCAAATCCTTTTTCACTCCCCCCTCATCATCCGCTTTTGATTGTAATTTCCGGCCCGTCAGGGGTTGGCAAAGACTCAGTTCTGAATGAGATGAAAGCACGTGGGGCAGCTATCCACTTTGTCGTGACTGCAACAGATCGCCCAATGCGACCCGGTGAAATACATGGCAAAGACTACTTTTTCATTACGAGCGATGACTTCGCTGAAATGATTGAGCAAGATGAACTATTGGAATACGCCAATGTCTATGGTGACTATAAAGGTATTCCGAAGCAACAAGTTCGTGAGGCGATGGCAAGCGGAAAAGATGTGGTCATGCGCATTGATGTCCAAGGCGCGGCCACGATCAAGTCGATGTACCCTGAAGCGCTGCTTATCTTTCTAACAACGGAAACCGAAGAAGAGCTTACCGCGCGCCTTATCGAACGCAAGACTGACACCGGCAAAGGCCTCAAATTACGTATCGCCACAGCCCGTAAAGAACTGCAACGCCTGCCTGAATTTGACTACTGTGTTGTCAATGCAGATGGGGCTCTGGATGATACTGTCAACGCAATCCTCGCTATTGTCGCCTCAGAGCATAGCCGTGTTCATCCACGTAAAGTCGAACTTTAGACCACAGCCAGCTTACCCTAAAACAAACCCAGCACCACCCATTTGCAAACCGTAGCATTGGCGTTTCATTCCAGACAGCTTGCCGTTGAGCAGCAAGCTGTCTGTTTTAGCTATTCTAAATTCAGTAGATTAGCCAGAATCACATTACGCTTACATTGCCGCCCCGCTGACTAATCCCTCCTCATCGCTTCCGGAAGATGCACCGCAAGCGCCAACTTTTAATCAAAACTTTACAAGCAGTTCACATTTCTATTGCGCTGTTTGACTATCGTAGACATTGAGGCTATTTCCGATAAAAGTTCAAAGAGGGTTTGCTCATGATGACCAATTTCAGCGCGCCAGACGCAACATTACTCGATACGTCTGAGTCCAACTGGCATGTCCGCCGTTTCAAAGCAATGGGCAGTGAAATTGCTATTTGGCTTGAACACACTGATACAGCGCGCGCCGAGCAACTGCTACAAGAAGCAGATGCTATCTTTCAAGCGCACGAAGCTGTACTGACGCGCTTCAACCCGCTTAGTGAACTTATGCTACTCAATGCTCGTCCGGAGCGCTGGGTTTCCGTTTCAGCAACACTGTGGAATGTCATTCACAACGCCATGGCCTTAGCCAAAACAACGAAAGGCTTGTTTGACCCGACCTTATTACCTGCCTTACGAGCAGCTGGCTATGATCGTTCTTTTGAAGATCTAGACCCAGAAAACGCACTCGTCCCAATTACAAGCCTACATGGCCGCTGGCAAGACGTAGGACTAAACCCTTATGAGCGCACGGTCTGGGTTCCAGGCGGCGTAGAATTAGACCTCGGTGGCATTGGCAAGGGGCACACTGCACAATGCGTTGTAGACTGGCTCTCGCACTATGGGCCTTGCATGGTGGATGCTGGTGGCGACCTCACCATGGGAGACCCACCGTCTTCAGATCCCGGCTGGACAGTGGGCATTGCAACCCCTTCAACCCGCCGGTTTGTCTCAGACCTCATTTTCCTGTGGCTACGCAACGCCTCGCTTGCAACATCAGGCGTTGGCGAACGGTTGTGGATGCGTAACGGCCAACCGCAACATCACATCATTGATCCGCGCACAGGCTTACCAGCCCACACAGACTTAGCTAGCGTAAGTGTCATTGCCAAAACAGGAATCGAAGCAGAAGGCTATGCAACAGCAGCGATGATAGCCGGCAGCAGTAGGGCCTATCATTTCTTGATTGAAAAGGGACTGGCGGCCTCACTGGTACTCAAAAATGGAACGGTGTGGACAACGCCACGCATGACACAACTCGCGGCGTAAAGAGCGATTTCAACGCAATTTAGAGCTTCGACTTATTAAATACAAAAGGGGCGGCCAACAAATTTGTTAGCCGCCCCTTTTCATCGTTATGAGTTTGCAGATGTAGGCTGAATGCTATTCAGCTTTCCGGTTTGAGAACACGCCGTATGTTGCCATCCCAAGCAACATGCCAAGTGAAACCACACTGCCTAGCGCCAACGTAATCACCCAGCTAACCGAATTAGGCCGGATTGCGCTATCTGCAATGGCTTCATCCGCTGCACTTGCAGGCGCTAGAGATGGAACAGCTTCTGGCGAAGGTGCCGCATCCACTACCGCAGACTGATTACTTTCATTGACCTCAGCAACGTCTTCCGTTGTTGTATCAACCTGAGATGGCGCTTCATTTTGTCCAACATCTGAAGGTTGACCATCACTTTCGGGGGCATCTAGACGACCTGCATCTTGAATGTTCACATTGCCATTCTCAATTGGAGCGCTAAGCGCGTTTGCGCTGCCAACAGTGCCTACCACTGGTGCACTTACGGCTCCATTAGGCTGCACAATTGGCTGTTGTGGCACCGGCTGAGGTGCAGCAACAACGCTTTCTGCTTGACCAGCCGCTGATTGTACATCTACTGCATCCGACGTTGCCGGCGCATTTGCAGGATTTGGTTCTGGCGTTGGTGTTTGCGCCTCAACTTCTTCAATTGTGAAGTCTAGCGTTGGCTCAGGAATCGCAGGGCAGTTTGTTTTATTGATTGAGTTCTCACCACCCGGTGTGCTACAACGACCCGTCCAATTATCTGTGCGCTGTACAGGCTGAGTTTCATCTAAGTTCCGGCTTAGACCAAGTGGTTCCTCATTAGTTAGAGGTGCAGCAACATCAAACGTAAGTGTGTCGACCACTTCTCCATTTTGCGTCAAGCGCAGCCCCGCAGCTTTACCGCCTGCAAAGTACGAATCTGAAAGATTCACGACCTGATTACAAGCGCGCACCACAATCGCATCGGTACAGAAAACATAGTAACTTCTTGGCTGCAAATTGGTGGTCGGCAATGTAATCCGGTCAATCACTGAATTTGTTACCGGATCATAAATCTCTAATTGATATCCAGAAATAAATGCTTCTTCGCCGCTAGTGTTGAACAATTCAATAAACTGTGCTGTTCCAAGCTGATTCGTGACAAATCCGACCTCGTTGACAAAGAGCGTGTTTGTATCCTCTTGGATAATGCCAAAGTCTAGCCGCCAAGTCTCACCGTCATATTCAAAACAACGCTGTCCATTTACAAAATCAGTTTGGTTGGTTGTGTGTCCACTAATTTTGTAACCGTCTGGAATTTCAACACAGAACGTGTGTCCCGTTACAGTAATTGAAGTGAGCACACCAAACGCGTTCCCACCCGTTGCAACATTCTCTCGATTTGTATTGTCATAGACACAGCCACGCAATCCATTCAAACTCCAACAGCGCGTTTGGCCATCAATAATGACAGATCCGGCAAACGCTTTGCTCGGGGTCAGTGGTTCAGGCACTGGTGTGTTGACAACAACCGGCGCAGGGGTATTTGTCGCCGCCCCCGATACAGTTGTATTCGTTGCAGTATTCGTCACTGTTGCTGTCAATGTATTGGTGACTGTGGCAATATTCGTGGCTGT
>JAHDBS010000068.1:0-4509 GCA_020630225.1 Anaerolineales bacterium
TGATTTACATCAATTAGCGCAAAAATGCTCACGCTGCGGCTAAACACACATCGCTCGCCGCCGATGGAAAACGTTGGGCCTGGTGTTGCCCAGCGCCCGCTGGTTTCATCTGGCGCGATGGCTTGGACTTCATCGATGGCGACCCAGCGTTGCAGAAGATCGTCGGAGACGCCTGCTGGAAAACAAATTTGCATGGCATTCTCCAGCCGCGTAATTGGGTCTCCATCAGCACCGACTGCACTCATGACCATCGTCGTTGGCTGATTTCCAGCGCAAGCACTTCGTGAGACGATGTCTGCTCGGTCTGCATTGAAATCCTGATTTTGAACTTCAACAAATTCTTGGACATCATCGCTGCTGAGCGCTCCGCTTTCGAGCAATTGACTAACTTCCGTTGTCGCAATCTCACGAGCTGTGAGCGTTACCCCGTTTGGCACAACCACTGACACACTAAAGCTTTGTCCGTCATTACATGGCTGTAGCGTGTGGCGTGTTTCCCCATCCCCTACAACCGACGCAACCGTTTCGGCAACTGCTGGTGCTGTCCCTTGGGCCGCCACATTGGCAACACCCAACATTAACACAAGCAGAAACATAGCCGTTAGACCTACATCCTTGATATTTCTCATAGTAAAAAACCTCAACGTAACAAGAATTCTTACTTTCTTTACGAAAAATATTATACATTATTCAGAACGCATACTAAATCAGTTTTTGTTCGCTTTTACCAACTAAGAAGAAAACTCAACCCAAACAGATTGATCGGATTGCAAGGCACCTAGGGGAATTGTGATGACACCATTATTACTGTCCACGGGATGTGAACTGCGTATCACCCTAAAACCTAAGGGGAGTTGAATGTCAATGGAGATGTGTAACGGTGTTTTGGTGCCAACTTGACGTGGCAGTTCAAGCGCATAGCGGTATCCGTCGCGGGTTGCTTGCACAGCACTTGAGTTGAGCGTAAATGCCAGCGTGCTGTCTAACTCCGCGTTTGAGGGAACGACTTGGAGCATGCCATACGCGGTGGTATTCTCCGGCGGCACAAGCCAGAACTTGTCTGCTGCCGCATAATCCCCCGCCCATAGGCGGTCATCCAGCAATTGCCAGCCTGCCCGATGGCGCTCAGGAAACCACTGCCAATCGGCTTGAGGGTCAGTGGACTCAGACGCTGCTAGCGTGTCGTTTGCGTGCTTGTACACGCGCAAATAATTCCAGTAACACCGTTCAATTTGGTCCTGATAAATATCGGCCTGATATTCAAACGGTTGCGCTTGCGTACAGTCAGTCTCAATGCCCTGATCATTATTGACCGTCAGCGTCAGCGTGGCTTCAGGCTGTTCAAGCGTCGTGAGATCAACCTGATATGTGGCGGACAACGCAGTCGCGGCATTGACCTTGTTGAACCCAAGATTACTTTCAACAATATGCAAAAAGTCTGTCTCACCGGCGCGGACATGTCCATCCCACCGCCGGTCTGCGAGTACGGCAGCAGCAGCTTCATGATCCAGCACCATAAGAATTTGATGCTCTTCCAGCAACGCTAGCGCCTCTTGCACCAGCGGCCGCAGCACATCGGCATCTCCCGCTTCTACCGCAGCAAACAGCGCTTCGGCCACTGGCCCTAAAAAGTCTTTGCGATCAGCGCCATCAATACTGTCTTTTTGGGCGTATAAGAACGCTTGGAATTGATCTGCTGTGACCGTTTCACCCTCTACTTCAACGGCCCCCAGATGCACCAATAGGCGTTGAACAGTGGTCATATTCAAGGCAATGACACCGTCTACAGAATGGCGTGATTGCGCAAAGAGATGTTCAGCCAACTGCGCTACCTGCGGAAAGTCTGGTGACCAGTTGGAATCGCGCAGGTACCAGGCACCCGCATTCATGTAGGCTTGCAACTGCCAAGGCGGTAATGGATATTGTTTACTCGGATCATCTACCGCGTAGGAGTCTTCAAAATTGAACGTGCTGAAGTCACCATTACTGACAGTAACCGTCACTACACCAGTGATGAAGCCTCCGGTTGCCCGTGCTTCATCCTCATTTTGTAGCAGCACCAAATAGCTCTGTGCGCCTTCTTCGCCACTCCCAACCAATGTCGGCAGGTGTTCTGCCAACTGCAACGCATCACTGCCAAGATCGACCAAAGCTAACCGCTCTACAGTCAGCTCATTCTGCAACACAGGTGTAAGTTGGGAGACATCTAAGTCCTGTAGCACAGCATTCGCGGTTGCAATGTGCGCCGCAGCCTGACTAAGGTTGTCTTGCTGTTCAGCCAAGAGACGAAGTGCTGCTTGGCGCGCATTCGGTGCGGCTAGTGCGGCCTGGCCCTCTTGACCAATCTCCAGCAGCGCAGGGATAGGTTGAATAAACCCATCGGCTATCGTGACCAATTCGGGTAATTGGCTCAACTCGCCGCCAGCCCAAGGGCTCCAAGACAGCAGTGGTCCCACCCAAAGCCAGTTTTGGGTTTGACTGTGGACAACGTTCCAATCGGCGTGGATGGCAAGTGCGGTCTCTGTTATCTCGGTTGGGATTGGCGCGTCAACTGAGAGCATCGGAGCCAAGTCGCGCATGGCTTCCGCATTGGCCCGTAAACGCAGCAAGGCTGGCACCAACATGACTAATTTGAAGCACAAAACCAACGCAATAAGCGCGGCAGCCCATTTCATAATGCGTCCCAAAGTGGGTGTATTTCGTTTTTCTTTAGGCGTTGCGGTCGTGGCTGGCTCGACAGTAGCGTTAGGCGTCACAGCCATTGCTACCGAATTTTGCTGTGCGATAACAAAATTTTCGCGGGCTTGGAGTTGGTCTGCCAACGCTTCTAAGCCGCGTTTGTGCCAATCGCTTAGCGTGCTAATCGGCGCGACGTCACGTTCGTCCGCGACGATAGTATACGGCGCAAGGTCAGCATCTGATTGTGCAGCTTGTTCATCGCCAAACTGATAGTGCAAATTGACTGCATCAATGTTGCCCCAGGCATCTTTTAGCGTTTTAGGCTGCACCCATCCTAGCTCAAGTGGTGCAAAATAGAGGGATCCCAACAACCCAAACTGAAGCCAAGACTTGTCTAAACGCTTGCCCTGTTTGGGCGGGACGGTCGGCAACGTTTGCTGATAGACATGGCTAATTGCCAGCAGTAATTGCTGCCCTGGAGAAACCTGCGCCACTTCTGGATGGTCAGCCACAAAGGCTGCGACAAAGCTTGCAGACACCCACGCATGCGCATCCAATTGATCTGGGGACAGCACATGTTTGAGCAGTGCTCGCAACTCAGAATAGGTAATCTCCATCACGACTCATTATAATGGCAGCACCCCATTTCAATAGTTCCGATTGGGTTACATTTCTCTACGTTGAAGTCGAAAACATCTCTCCGCGTGTTATTTGCCGTTGTCCTTACTGGCCTATTCGTTTGGTGGGGATTACGTCGGCTTGACAGTACGCAGATCTGGGAAGCGTTACGGGCAGTCCAACTTCTGCCTTTAGTCGGCGCATTCGTCGCTGTTGGGACAGGGACTTTGCTCCGCGCCTACCGCTGGCAAGTGTTGTTGGAGACACCACAATTCCGCTATCGCTTTAGGGATGCCTTAGGCGCGACCTGTGTCGGGCAAACGCTGAACATGGTGGCCTTTGCCAGAAGCGGTGATATTTCAAAAGCCGCCATTGCCCTGCGTGACACGCCATATAACATTGTTGAAATTACGGGGCTGTCTCTGCTTGAAAAGCTTTACGATGCCTTGGCCTTACTTGGTCTGTTGCTAATTGTGGCTTGGACCGCCACGTCAGCACGTACGCAGTTGCTAACTGCAGCCAGGGAAGCTGTGCCCAATCAGTGGGTGCTCGTCAGCGTTGCCGTATGTATCGTCAGCGGTGCACTTTGGGTGCTGCGACACCGTTTCGCTCAGCAACTCGCCCAACTTACTGATACCCTAAACTGGCTGACACAGGTCGCATTGCAAAGCGGGCGACCAGCCGTGTTGGCAACGCTCGGCTTCTGGATTAGCGCTTGGCTAACACAACGGATGCTCTTAGTATCTCAACAGATCGATCATGGATCCGGCTTAGCACTCACGGTGCTGGCTTTTATTTACTTAGGAATTGTGCCAAACCTGACGCCTGCAAACCTCATACCCGTGATGGCGATGAGTATTGCTGCGATGCACTTATTTCAAATCGGACCAGCGCATGGCATTACGCATGGACTGCTCGTACAACTCGTGTCACTCAGCATGCCGGCGCTTATTGCTGGCGTTTATTTGTTGTTGCCAAGGGAGCTTCCTGCCTAAATGGAACGCTTATCTGTTGTCATCGCCGCCTACAATGCTGCCCCCACGTTGGCAGCGTGTTTGGCTGCGTTAGCACAACAATCCCTGCCCGCTAACACAACCTTAGAAGTGATTGTTGTTGACGATGCCAGCACAGATGACACGGCATCCATTGCGCGGTCATTTGCAGATGTAACCGTGATCCCCGCAACGTTGGCACCCACGTTAGGTCTTGAAC